>JASLKI010000112.1 GCA_030747575.1 Verrucomicrobiota bacterium
GAAAAGGACCGGCTCGAGCCGCCGGAGTTTGCGGGGCACTGGGATCCTCACGTCTGGGGCGACCCGATCCTGTGGAGCAAGTGCATCGTCACCGTGGTCGATGGCTTGAGCAAGGCCGACCCCGCTGGTGCGGCGGGCTACGCCAAGCGCGGCCAAGCGGTCGTCGCGTCGTACAAGGCGATGCGGGCCTGGGCGCTCAAGCGCATCGCCGCCGTGCCAGGGGAGCAACGCATCCTCGTCACCAGCCATGACGCGTTCAACTACTTTGGGCAATCATTCGGTTTTCAAGTCGTCGCCGTGCAGGGCTTGTCAACGGTGACCGAGGCCGGTTTGGCCGACATCGTCAAGACGGTGGACTTCATCAAGCAAAAAAAGATCAAGGCGATCTTCGTCGAGAGCAGCGTCAACCCGGCGGCCATCAAGCGGGTGAGCAAGGACTCCGACGTGAAGATCGGTGGTGAGTTGTTCTCCGACGCCTGTGGCAGGGTGGGAGACATGCACGAGGCTCACGGCGAGAAGTACGACGTTGGCACTTACATCGGCATGCTCAAGCACAACGTCAACACCGTCGTCGATGCCCTCAAGTAAGTTGCAACAACTTGAATATTGAAGACCTTTTCCACTTTTACTGCGATTGTCATGACGTTGCCCTTGGCAACCGCGGGCGAGTTCACCACTTTCAAGAACGATCAGGGCATCGATCTTTTTTTTGACTATACTGCAGAGGTGATGAGCAACGTCTCCGGCGGTGACCACACAGGAACAGGCTACAATGGACTGGCCTCGTTTGGTGTTGAGGCCGACCTTGGCCAAGCGCTTGGCTGGCAAGGGCTAACGCTACGATTGAGCGGCATGGATCTGCACGGCTCCGGCATCGGCAGCCGCGTCGGTGACATGTTGGGCGTGAGCAACATCGAGGGTTACGGAAGTGTGCGGCTTTACGAGTCGTGGGTGGAGAAATCGTTCGCTGATGAGTCGCTGAGCCTGCGTGTCGGGTTGCTGCTGGCCGATGAGGAATTCTCGACACTCGACACCGCCGGCCTTTTCCTCAACTCAACCTTCGGCTGGCCGGAGTTCATTTCGATGAACACGGTCAACACCGGCCCGGCGTTCTACATTCCCGCGCTTGGCCTGCGGTTGCTCTGGGAACCAAGCGAGGCGTGGTATGGCCAGGTCGGAGTCTTTGATGGTGACACCTTCGACTCGCCGGCCGGTGATGACACGGTCAACCGGCATGGCCTGCACTCGGAGTTGGGTAACGGCCAAGGCATTTTCGGCATGGTGGAAACCGGCTATCGGCACAACCAGGCGGATGACACCGACAGACTCCCCGGCACGTACAAACTAGGCGGCTGGTGGCACTCGGGCGAGTTTGACGACTTCCGAGGTGGCGAATCACACGACGGAATACAGGGCGTGTACGCGTCCGGCGAGCAGATGATTTACCGCGAGTACGGCGACCAGGGGTTGAACCTGTTCGTGCGCGTTGGCTTTGCGCCGAAAGATCGAAGCGAGGTGGACTACAGCTTTCAAGCTGGCGTAAGCTACGTTGGCCTGATCCCCGGACGCGACATCGACATCGCTGCGCTTGGTTTGTCGCACGCTCACATCAGCGACGATCTCCCCGGGCGTACCACTGAGACGGTGGTCGAAGCTGCGTACGAGTATGTGATGAGCGACGACTTCACGATTCAACCAAGCGTGCAGTGGGTCAACGACCCCGGCGCGACCGGCGACCTCGACGACGCACTGGTACTTGGCCTGCGGGTTAACCTGAGTTTTTAGCATGGCAGATTCCCTGGCAACCAATGGCGAGAACATCCCGCTCGAGATCCACGATCTGACGGCTGGATATCACAAGAAACCGGTGCTTTGGGGCATCGACCTGCAGGTGCCTAAGGGCAAACTGGTCGGGATTGTTGGGCCGAATGGTGCCGGCAAATCGACACTTATCAAGGCTATCATGGGTCTGGTGCCACCGAGCAGCGGGTGGGTGAAAATCTTTGGTAAACCGTACAATGAGAACCGTCGACGAGTCGGCTATGTGCCTCAGCGCGAGTCGGTTGACTGGGATTTTCCGGTCACGGTAATGGACGTGGTGATGATGGGCCGCTACGGCCATGTCGGCTGGTTCAAGCGTCCAAAGAAGGCTGATCGCGAGATCGCCCGAGACTGTCTCGACAAGGTGAAGATGCTACCGTTCGCCAAGCGGCAGATTTCCAACCTGAGCGGAGGGCAGCAGCAGCGTGTTTTTCTGGCGCGCGCGTTGGCGCAGGAGAGCGACATATATTTCATGGACGAGCCGTTCGCCGGCGTGGACGCCGCGACCGAGACGGCGATCATCGCGCTGCTGCACGAATTGCGGGAAAAGGGAAAGACGCTGCTGGTGGTGCATCACGACCTGCCGACAGCGCGCAATTATTTCGACCAGCTGCTGCTGCTCAACATGCGGGTGGTGGCCTATGGCGAGACTGAAAAGGTGTTCACGTACGAGCTGCTCCAGAAAACGTACGGC
>JASLKI010000113.1 GCA_030747575.1 Verrucomicrobiota bacterium
CGGTGGCAATACCGACGGCGGTCGGCTTGCCTGTTTTCATCCACTCAACGATCATCCATGTGAAGGCGGCAACTGCTGTGGCAACCTGTGTCACCAACAATGCCATTCCTGCAGTGCCGTCCGCAGCCAATTCGCTGCCCGCATTAAAGCCAAACCAGCCGACCCAGAGCATACTCGCGCCAATCAGCGTCAGCGGAACACTGTGCGGCGGCATCGGCGTTGTGCCGTAGCCCTTGCGCTTGCCCAACAGTATGCACGTCACCAAGCCCGCGACTCCTGCGTTAATATGAACCACCGTGCCACCGGCAAAATCGATGGCTCCCCACTCGGAAATCAATCCGCCACCCCAGACCATATGCCAAACAGGGAGGTATGAGAATGTGAACCACAGTGCACAAAAGATCAGCACGGAACTAAACTTCATCCGCTCGGCGAACGCCCCAACGATTAGTGCCGGTGTGATGATCGCGAACGTCATTTGGAAAGTGAAAAAGACCGACTCGGGAATGGAACCATCAATAGTCTCAACACCGACTCCCTTCAAAAAGATCTTGCTGAAATCCCCGATGAAAGCGTTGCCTTCGCCATACGCCAAGCTGTAGCCGTAAATGAGCCACAGAATCGTCATCAAACAAGTAATGGCGAAACACTGCACCAAAATGGACAGCACATTCTTGGCTCGAACCAAGCCGCCATAAAACAATGACAGGCCCGGGATAGTCATGAACAACACTAGAAGTGTCGCGACAATCATCCAAGCCGTATCTCCTGAATCACCTCCTAATTCTGCAAACGTTTTCTCTGTCGCCTCTGCTTCTACTGCTGTCTCAGCAGTAGGCACATCTTGGGCATACAGTGGGTCTATCGGCAACAGTGTTACCGCCATTATAAAAAACACACCCGTAAGCATGCCTAAAAGAGTTCTCTTCATAGTGATCATTTGTTTTTAAAATTAGCTTTTGTAACTAAGACTTCATCGCAAACAATATTTTGCAAATTAGCACATCAGCGACATACCCTTTAGCACCCTCCTTGCCAAATAAGATTAAGGAATACAAAGTATTAAGCTAAATAACTAATTAACAATAACTTAAAAAATTGAAACACTCCCCTTTTATGGCGCTATTTGCACGAGACATGGTGTTTCAATTTTTTCGAACTGATCAAAATTATACAGTTTAAAATATGTTTAATTCATTGTGATATGAAATGTCTTGTTATCACTAATAAGCAGATCGATTGAGAATATTTATAGCCAAAAAGCCGACTCTAACTTTGCAGATAAGTTCAGATGTAGACGATCCTTATAAGAAGGCAGGAGGAGTTTTCATAGAGGAAATGAGCTGCACAATCACGCTTGGACAGGGTGGGCACAACCCAGTTTTACCGGTTAAGCGGCTCCGCAGTGTAAATAAAGAGCATTTAGGTGGCCACGAGCAGGTGACGCTCTAGTTCGACTGACCTTGGTTACTCGCCTAGCCGGTGAGATTAAAAAAGGGAGCCGGAAACGGCTCCCTTTTTGTTTTATTTTGCGACATGCAAAATTTGACTTAGATCGCTTCGCCGCCTGTTTCCCCAGTGCGGATTCGTATGGCTTCCTCGACGGAGGTAACAAACAGTTTGCCGTCGCCGATCTTGCCGGTGCTGGCGGCCTTGGTGATCGCATCCAAGCCGGTTTGTACGTTCTCGTCGGCGACAACCAACTCAATCTTGATCTTGGGCAGAAAGTCCACGGTGTATTCGCTGCCTCGGTAAATCTCGGAGTGACCTTTTTGTCGGCCGAACCCCTTGACTTCGGATACTGTCATGCCTTCAACGCCGACTTCCGCCAGCGCGTCCCGTACTTCGTCCAGTTTGAACGGTTTGATGATTGCTTCGATTTTTTTCATGCTTCGATTTTTTAATAAAAGTTGTTCGGATTTTTTGCATTGGAGCGGGACAAATAAATTGAGCCGCCGTATAAGACCTCACAATTTGAAAAAGCAAATCTTGTGCCAAATGGGAAAAGTAAAAACGATAACCCTTTCACTTCAAGTGTATTATGATTTTTATCGTGTCTCACTTGGCCAAGCGGCGAATAGGTTTTGTGTACCGATATAGAATTAAATTTCGCAAAGTGTTCAAAAACAGACAGTAGCCAATCCATGCCCACTCGATTTCGTCAATCACCTGGCGGTTGATGATTTCCCTGCGTTACAATACATCGCTAAGCAAACCATCAATACCAATGTCGCGAGCGACATTGAAGCTATAGAGGAGTTCTTATTAGCCAGAAACATTGAAGTATTCAAACAGTACTTGGATGCTGGCGCGGATGTGAATGCTATGGGTGGTCTGTTTGAATGGACTCTTTTGCATGAGGCGGCCAATGTGAGTAGAAAGGAAATCGTCGAACTACTCATCGCCGAGGGTGCGGATGTGGATGCTAGAGCTTTTGATGGCGAAACACCATTAGATGCTGCCATTCATCCAATAAAATCATTTAACACAGTCAGTAAAGAAATTACCGCCCTCCTCCGCAAACACGGCGGCAAAACAAGTGAAGAATTGAAAGCTGAAGGCAAATGAAACACCTCCTACTTACACAACAATCGCAGCCGTGGCGCTGGTAGGGTGATTCAACCGCTCTTTGCCATCAACTCATAATCCGGTCGGTCGAGCAGCACCGGCCATAAAATCCGGTACTTCTTTGGTAACGTGGCAGCCAACGCTCGTTTGGGATACTTCCGGGAGTGTGAGTCTTTGGGGTCGGGCGGTGTCCAGCCGTCGGGAACTTTGCCGTGCTTCTCCTGCTTGTATTTTCAAGCCCTGTTTTGCGCTGTGCGCAAACCCACAGACAAGACTCCGCTCTTATATGCCAGGAAATGTTTTCGGAGGGGCCGCAATGGCGGGGTTCAATTTGCCCGTGAGTGAGTTCATGAAGGCGACAATGTCTGAAACATCCTCATTCGACAACTCCCGGCCAAGTTGATGCGTTGCCATCATCTGAACGGCCTGTTTCAGCGTGGTAGCTGAGCCGTCGTGGAAGTAGGGTCCGGTTTTGGCAATATTTCGTAGGCTGGGCACCTTGAAAAACATCTTCTCGGCCTCGTTTTTGGTGAGGTCATATCGGCCCTGGTCCTTTTGGTTTGGCCACGGCTTGACGACGCCAAGCTTTTGGTAGGATATGCCGCCAAGCAGATTGCCGGTGTGGCAGGAAACGCAACCGGTGGTGACAAACTTTTGCAATCCCCTCTTTTCGACTTCAGACAACGCATCGTCCTTGCCTCCGAGGAGTAGGTCTAGCGGCCCCGGTGTGACGAAGAGTCGCTCGTAGGCACCGATGGCCTTTCCTACATTGTCGTATGTAATGGGCGGGTCGCTTTTTGGGAAGGCAGTCTCGAACAGTGCCTTATATCCATCAATCTTGTTTAGTTTCTTCACGACTGCATCGGCCGAAGGCATGGCCATTTCGCCTCCGGCAAGAATGGGGCCCTTAGCCTGTTCTTCGACGGTTGGCGCGCGGCCGTCCCAAAACTGAGCCACATGCATGAATGCGTTGAAACTCGTGGGGGAATTACGCCCGGTAAGATGACCGTCAAACCCCAGGGAGAATTTCTCGCCGTCTACTCCGTAGCCTACAGTATTGTGGCAGGAGTTGCAGGAAATCGAGTTGTCGCGGCTGAGACGTTTTTCGTGGTAGAGCGTGCGTCCAAGTTCGACCAGAGCCCGTTCCACAACCTTTTGCGGCATCTTAGCCGCTTTCAAAGGTGTACCAAAAATTGGCAAAAAAGGCTTGATGGCATTATCGGCCGCTACGGCTTTGGCGAAGAACTGGAGCGAACCCATTAAACAAACAGCAAGTAGGATTTTCACGCAAAAAAAAATAAGGCCATGGATTTTAAAATCAACTTAATAATTGCCGATATAAAAGCAGCTAATTTGTAGAAGGCAGTCGCTTCCTGTGCCTAATCGTCTTGATTGTCCCCCATCTGGTTTATTTCTCTTTTGAGCCACCGAGGGTGACACTGATGCCGTATTGTTTTTGCAAATGGGCGTGAGCTTTGCTGGCGTTGCGAGTGCGGGGGTAAAGTTTGCAGGTGCACTGAAACTTCCTGAATTACGCTCAACTTGTCAATGACCCAAAAGTGTGTCAACAATTCCCGCCGTTCACGGTTGTCGTGTGAGTTTTTTGAAAGCCTGAACTTTCTGCAAAGAGACAGTTCTCACACTGATAACAAAGAGTGACGGACAGTTTCGCCAGTGTAGCTCAGTGGTAGAGCAGCTGTTTCGTAAACAGCAGGTCGTCGGTTCAATCCCGACCACTGGCTCCATCTTCTCTTCTTAATTATAAGCAACTTAAAGCATTTCTAGCTGTCGCTATTCGTTTGTTCTTATTGCCAGAAATCCGCATGAGATTGCAGATATACGCAGAAAATATGCTGCGTAAATGTTGCGTCTGAAATTCCACTATTTTTCCGAGGGGGGGGGTAAGGGGGGGAGGAGTTTTACGCCGTGTGATAATTATAGGACTCTCTTCTCAACTTTCTAGGTCACGTTGAAATAAAACACCCCCTGCTCACATCCACCCTTGGTCAAGAGTGAAGGTGAAAAACTTTGTTCATGATTTTCCACTCACCATCGACCTTAAGCAATGAAAGGAAGTCTGTATACTTATGACCAGTCCAGTTGTCACATTCAAGCCGAGCCATAGCAATCGTCTCAAATATATCGATGCCAACAACTCGAATCACCAATTCCTTCGCTGGGCCGTTCTGATCATTCCAATCAAAAAGTCCTTGAATTGGGCCAGCAAACAATTCATCCCCGACATAGCCAAAAATTGTTGCACCTTCATGAAATGCCGGTTTCATATCTTCTCCTCGACCTGATATTGCACCATCAATGTAGTGCTGGATGGTTCTCTCGATCGCTTCGTGAGCCTCACTCTTTTCATTTGCTTCCATAGCATTATTTTAGCCGTATAGAAAATTATTTCAACAAAAAACCACGCCAGCCGAAGCCAGCGTGATGAAAAATTGAAAGCTGAAGGGAAGTAGTCATTGGAACCCACTACCACCGTCTTCTGCCCCTACTGCAACTCGGATACCCTCGTCATACTGGACGGGATGGATGGAGAACTTGATGACTTGGTGTCCGACTGCGAGAACTGCTGCCGACCATTCAGGTCAATCACCTGCCGCTACTGTTGCGGCCCAAGCAAACCTGCGAGTTGTACGGCATCGATTTGAAGGCACTTCACAAGCTGGAAACGCTGGGGCGAGTCATGATGAAGCTGATGTTTTTGATCTAGGCCCGCTGCGGAAACGGGCGGGCTGCAAGGCTCTCGAAAAGGAACTCGGCAGCTTGAGGGAGAAGGTTGAGAGCCATCCGGCCTAGATTTTGATCCATCCATTTTTTCCGTTTTCTCGTCTGGGATTGAAGGGTAGTCTTCCGGTCATGCGTTTCCGTGTCTTTTTATCAACAGTGGTTTTTGGGGCCTCGATGGTCACGGCGTTGGCGGCAAAGCAGCCAAACATCGTCTATATCATGTCCGACGAGCTTGCGTATTACGAGCTGTCGCACATGGGAAATCCGTACATCAAGACACCCAACATCGACCGCTTTGCGGCGGAGGGCATACGGTTCACGTCGGCGTTGGCCGGGGCGCCGGTCTGCGCGCCGCTGCGCTGCAATCTGATGACGGGCAAGCACGCGGGACACGCCTCGGTTCGCGCGAACGGCGGCGGGACGCCGCTGCGGGCCGGCGAACCGACGATCGCCTCGATGCTCAAGGACAGTGGCTACGCGACGGGCGGCTTTGGTAAGTGGGGATGCGGCGGCCGCGACTCGACCGGCGTGCCGGAGCGGCACGGCTTCGACGTGTTTTACGGCTACTACGACCAGGTGCACGCGCATTCGTTTTTTCCGCCATACCTTATTCGCAACAGTGAGGAGGTGAAGCTGGACGGCAACATAGGTGGCCGCTCGGGCAAAACATACTCGCATTATCCGATCATGGAGGAAGGGCTGAAGTTCATCCGTGCAAACAAAGACGAGCCGTTCTTTTGCTACTTCCCGATCACGCCGCCGCACGGCATGTACGACATCCCGAGGGACGATCCGGCCTGGGAACTCTACAAGGGTGAAAAGTGGATTGACGATCCGGGCATTGGCCAGGATGTGAAAAACTACGCTGCGATGGTGAGCATGGTGGATTACAATGTTGGACAAGTGCTCGAACTGTTGCACGAGTTGAAACTCGAGGATGACACGATCGTTTTCTTCACCGGCGACAACGGCGGACAGGATCGCTTCCGCAGCAGCGAACACCCGCGGGGGTTTTTCGGGCCGAACGTCAACCCGAGAACCGGCGTTGAGTTTCGCGGCGGCAAGGGCAACCTGTACGAGGGCGGGCTGCGCATCCCGTATCTCGTTCGCTGGCCCGGAAAAATCAAGGCCGGGCAGGTCAGCGACCTGATTTTTTATCACCCGGACGTGCTGCCGACCCTCGCTGAACTCACCGGCGCGAAGCCTCCGGGTGACATCGACGGTTTGTCGTTTCTCCCGACATTGATTGGAGTCGGAGAACAGAACAAACACGAAATGCTTTACTGGGAGTTCGGCAGCCAAACCGCAGTTCGAAAAGGCCAATGGAAAGCCATCAAGGCCAAAAAGAACCAGCCATGGGCGTTGTACGACTTGAAAAAAGATATCAGCGAGACGGTCGATGTGTCGGCGCGGCACCCCGGTCTGTTGGCCGAAATGAAGGCGTTCGCGGTGGCGGAACATGAGCCGGTTCGCATCGGAAAATATCTTGATGCCAAGCGCACTCGGCATGAGAAGGATCGCTTGGCCAAGTGGGGTGCCACGAAACCTCAACGCAGAACCAAGCGCCCAAGGAAGTAGCAGCGAGACTGATTTCTCGCCGGCTTTTCCCTGTTGCTTGGCCAAGCTGGCTGGTAGTTTCCTGCATCTGGAATTTAGACAATGAAGATCATTAGATTTCTCAGTGACAAGGATGAGCCGCAGTTTGGGGCTCAACACGAAGACGGCTCGGTGACGCGAATCGAGGGCTGTATTTTCAGTGAACACCACGATACCGGGGACCCGGCTACGGTAAAAAAACTGCTCGCGCCGGTGCAGCCAACAGCCGTTTTGTGTATAGGCCTTAACTACCGCAAACATGCCGAGGAGGGTGGGGCGGACATCCCGGAACATCCGGTGCTGTTCATGAAAATGCCGAGCACTGTGCAAAACCCCGGCGATCCGATTTTGCTGCCAACCAAGCTCAAGAGCGACGCGGTGGACTACGAGTGCGAGCTGGCGGTGGTCATCGGCACGGACTGTAAAAATGTCTCGAAGGCCGACGCGCTTGACTATGTGCTTGGCTATACCTGCGCCAACGACGTCAGTGCGCGCGACTGGCAAAAGGGCGGCGGCGGCGGCCAATGGTGCCGCGGTAAAACGTTCGACACATTCTGTCCGCTTGGCCCAGTGCTGGTGACGGGCGACGAGATTCCCAACCCGAACGCGCTCGGCATCAAGACCATCCTCAACGGCGAGGTGATGCAGGACTGGAACACCGGAGACATGATTTTCGACGTGCCGACGCTGATCGAGTTCCTGAGCGGCAGCACCCTGCTTGCCGCCGGCACGGTGATCCTCACCGGCACGCCGCACGGCGTCGGCTTCGCCCGCACTCCGCCGGTGCTGCTAAAGGATGGCGATGAAATCACGATCGAGATCGAGCGCATCGGCCAACTGACCAACCCCGTGAAAGACGAGTAATGTTCCAGTATATTGCTCAAGCGGATGACAAGCCGTGGCAGCCCGGGCCGTACGATGGAGTGGAGTTGAAAATACTGCATAAGGACGAATCAACCGGTGAGGTGACGGTGCTGCGGAAGTTCGCGGCCGGCTCAATCATCCCGGCGCACACGCATCCCTTGGCCAACGAGTGGGCCTACGTTCTTTCGGGTGAGTGGGAGGAGTCTGAAAAAGTGTACACGCAAGGAACTCTGTTTCATGCACCCAAGGGAGAGCGCCACGGTCCGCATAAGGCCAACACCGAGGTGATGAGCCTTACCCACTTCGACGGCCCGCTGACCGTCGAGTGATTGATCCTACCAAGGCTCAAGCGATTCTTGACGGAGTGGAAACTTGGGGTACATTGTTTCGCAAGTGATCACCGTGAATTGCAACGCCTGCGGCGGTCAACCGCAGTTTGACGACTCCGAGGCGGGCAAGGAAGCGATGTGCCCGTTGTGCCGGGAGATGCTGCTGATCACTCCGGCCAAGCCGGCCAGCGAGTTGTCGTCGGAAGATCAAATGGCCCAGTACGAAGAGTCGCTTAAGGAGACCGATTGGGGCCATCAACCATGCTGAATCGTGTCGTCAAAGAAGATGAAACCCAGCCTGAAAAAGGCATTCACGCTGATAGAGCTGCTGGTGGTCATCGCGATCATTGCGATCCTGGCCGCTCTGCTGCTGCCAGCTCTAGCCAAGGCTAAGAATAGTGCCCAGGGCGCCGGCTGCCTGAACAATATTCGACAGTTCTGCCTCGCCAACGCCCTGTATGCAAATGACCACGACGACCAGTGCGTGCCGTTGATCGAGATCAACCGCCGAACCGGCGACCGGCGTGTATGGATGTCGAACATGGCTTTTCGCAAACTGATCGGCTATGACAACAAGGGCAATTCCAGGTACCAAACGCCGACGGATTTCCGGTGCCCAGCCGACACGCAGATCTGGCGACCGTCTCAGTACGCTTTTTCCAACAACCCTAACCTGCCGGATAAGGATAACCGGGGTACGCTGACGAGCTACAGCTACAACTTTGAGGACTGGTACCCATCAGACGGACGAGGTTGGTCGTTGGCCTCGAAGGATCATTCCGGGCACAAATTCACCGCGGTTCGGGAGCCGTCCGACAAGCTGATTTTTCATGACGGTCACGACTGGTGGTCTCGCTGGAAGGGGGCTGACTACAAGAGTGGCTGGGACAAACTTGGCCAGAACGGAAGCGTGCAGGCTTACAAGAACGTCGGCAATGGCGGGCCGACGCTGTATCGGCACAACGAGGGGGCGATCATCGGCTTTTACGACGGCCACGCTGAAAGACTCGCCAAGGAGAAGGTCTGGATCGCAAAAAATTTCACCTCCAATCCCAAGCAGCCCGGCATGTGGGTAGCCGTGCCGAAGGTGTGGAATAAATATCGGTAGGCCAGAAACCACGCGCTTCAGCGTGGTCCGTAGTGCAGGGCGTCGTTTCCCAGCTCCAGGCTGTAGTTGTAGTTTGCCTTCTTGATGAATTCCACGTGTGCATCGGCGAACAGCACGTTCTCGCCCTCAGCTCCGTGGTTGTCGCCCTCGTCCGGGTAATTGTTCATCGCACCGGGGTAGGAATAATCGGCCTCCTTGATCAGCCAAATCTCGGACGGCCCGGTCACGTGCCCCTTGAGGCCGAACCCGCTGTTGGCGTGGACATAATTGCTGACCACGGACTCGGTTTTTAGGATGCCCTGGCAGCCGGTCGGCCCGACATATGGGAACCCCTTCGTGTAGCGTCTGTTAGGTACCCCGTTCCAGTTCATGCACCCAAAAATCTCATAGCTGATTCCCGGTTTCGTTCCCTTGTCGGCGGCGAATCGTTGCAGGTCGGTGTAGATTTCCGTCTGACCATGGAGCCGCTCGATATAGCGCAGGTCGGTGACGCGGACGGCGAGGTTCCTGCCCCGTTTGTCTTGAGTGCGGATGAAATTTTGAGTGTCGGGACAGGTCACCGACTTGAGGTTGGGCAGGAATGCCGGGAACAGCCAGTTCATGTCATCGTCACAGGCGGCGTTGAATTTGGGGCCGTTCCAGTCCACGCCCGAGAGCACTCCCCGTGAATCATCGTTTGCGTAGGATTGGCTGCCGATCCCCATCTGTTTTTCGTTGTTCAAGCAGGAGATCTGCTTGGCCTTCCACTTGGCCCGTGACAACGCCGGCAGCAGCAACGCTGCGAGTATGGCGATGATCGCGATGACCACCAGCAGCTCTATCAGCGTGAATGCCTTTTTCAGACTGTGATTCATTTTTACTCCGACTCGGATGTCTATATTTTTCCTGTCGGTATTCAATGGCAAGTAAATTTTGCAATCAAGCGGAAGGTAGGGAGTACTGTTCCCAGCGCGCCGGGTAACGTCAGCCTCGCCTGATCAGGCGCGGATGGCTGGGACAGCCGTGCCCACCTTGGCCAAGCGGTTAGTTCAGGTCGCCGGGCGGAATTTCGTTGAGCGTGTAGTAGCCGACCGGGTGCAGGATAGGCAGGCCCTTGGCCGAACGCACTCCCTTGGCTCGCAACTCGTGGACGTGCCCCTGGATAAGCTTGTCCACGGTCAAGTGCACGGTCTTCGGGCCTTTCACTTCTGCGCCGACAATCTTGGGCGTCGTTTTATCGACGACCGG
>JASLKI010000114.1 GCA_030747575.1 Verrucomicrobiota bacterium
CGCGAGATCGTCGCTGCCGACTTGGCCAGCGGCAAACATGCCTCGACGGTGACACGTTTCCCGCCGGAGCCGAACGGCTACCTGCACATTGGCCATGCCAAGTCGATCTGCCTGAACTTCGGCATCTCGATCGAGAACGAGAGCGGCGTTTGCCATCTGCGCTTTGACGACACGAACCCGGCCAAGGAGGACGTCGAGTACGTCGATTCGATCAAGGAGGACGTGCAGTGGCTTGGCTTCGACTGGGGTAAAAATATTTACTTCGCCTCCGATTATTTTGAAAAGCTCTACGGCTTCGCAGTCGAGTTGATCCAGTCCGGCAAGGCGTTTGTCTGCGAGTTGACGCTGGACGAGATCGCCGGGCATCGCGGCACGCCGACCAAGCCGGGCACGAACAGCCCGTACCGCGACCGCTCGCCGGGGGAGAATCTCGAGCTGTTCCAGCGGATGCGCGACGGCGAGTTCGCCGACGGCACGCGGGTGTTGCGGGCCAAGATCGATATGGCTTCGCCGAATCTGCACATGCGTGACCCGGTGCTGTATCGCATCCGCAAAACGCTGCATCATCGAACCGGCAACAAGTGGTGCCTCTATCCGATGTACGATTTCACCCACTGCCTGTCCGACTCGATTGAGGGCATCACTCACTCGCTCTGCACGCTCGAGTTTGAGGTGCACCGGCCGCTGTACGACTGGGTGCTAGACAACGTGGCGATCGACAGCCGTCCGAGGCAGATCGAGTTTGCGCGGCTGAGCCTCACATACACCGTCCTCAGCAAACGCAAGCTGCTGACGCTCGTCGAGGAGGGTCGTGTCAATGGTTGGGATGATCCGCGCATGCCGACCGTCTCCGGGCTGCGCCGCCGGGGCTACACGCCGGCGAGCATCCGCTCGTTCTGCAAAACCATCGGCATGACCAAGTTCAACAGCCTCACCGACGTCGCGCTGCTCGAGCACAGCATCCGGCAGGACTTGAACGACACCACGCCCCGCAGAATGGCGGTGCTGCGGCCGCTCAAGGTTGTGATCACCAATTTCGACGAGGACAAAGTCGAAGAGCTCGAGGCGGCCAATCACCCGAAAGACCCTGAAGCCGGAACGCGTTCGGTGCCGTTCACGCGAGAGATTTACGTCGAGCGCGACGACTTCATGGAGGAGCCGCCGAGGAAATTTTTCCGGCTTGGTCCGGGGAGGGAGGTGCGGTTGCGCTTCGCCTATTTCATCACCTGCAACGAGGTCATCAAAAACGCCGCGGGCGAGGTGACCGAGCTGCACTGTACCTACGACCCCGAGACGCACGGCGGCAACGCGCCGGACGGCCGCAAGGTCAAGGGCACCATCCACTGGGTGTCCGCGTCGCACGCGTTCGAGGCTCAAGTGCGGCTGTACGACCGCCTGTTCACTGTCGAGGATCCGAACAAAGAGGACGACGGCAAAACGTATCTCGACCATCTAAACGCTGAGTCGCAGGAAGTGATCGCGGACGCCATGCTCGAGCCGGGCTTAGCCAAGGCCGAGCCGGGCGAGCGTTTTCAGTTCGAGCGGCTTGGCTATTTCTGCGCGGATGCTGGCGACTCGCAAGCCGGCAAGCCGGTTTTCAACCGCACCGTCACCCTGCGCGACGCCTGGGCCAAGCAGCGGGGAAAAGGGTGAGCCGTCCGGCGCCTGACTAAGCGCGTTGCCTTTTCCCGTCGAGCGACTACATTCGGCGTGTGGACTTGGATGCCACAACAGAGGCGCTCTGCCAAAAAGTTTGGGATGGCGAACGCGTGAGCGG
>JASLKI010000115.1 GCA_030747575.1 Verrucomicrobiota bacterium
TCGCGTCGGTGAATCGCACACTGCCGGGGCGCCGGCCGTCGGTGTAGTTGCCCTCAGCGCGGAAGGTGGCCACCTGATATTCGTGGCCGGCTTCGAGCACCATGATCACGCCGTACTGTTTGCCGACCGGAATAGTTTTGCGGAACAGTTGCTCGATCTCATCCGGCGTGGCGTCGGTGGCGATGTCGTAGTCGGTCGGCGCTTGGCCAAGCTGGTCGTCACGCACGCACCCACCCACCCAATACGCCTGAAACCCGGCCCCGGCGAGGCGCTTGGCCAAGCCGTGCGCACCGGCCTTGAGGCTGTTGGGGTTGGGCTGGATTTTTGGATTCATGGCTGGGCCACTCCGGCCGTTGGGCCAGTTTTCCCTGAAAACCAACCGCGGGCAAGCCACGGAAGATGCTGGCGGCAGTTCGGTTTGATGTAATTCTCAAAATTTCTTTCCCGGCTTTGGTAGCTCGATTACGGTCCCGCCCGTGCCTACCAAGCACAAAACTGGCGAGAAGATGCTGCGAGGCATCCCCGTATCAAAGGGTGTGAGCCGCAGCCTTGTCGTGGTATTGGACCGCACGCGGATCGACCCAGCGAAGTGGGGCATCCTCGAGTCTGACCCGGCCGCGGAGAAGGATCGGCTTCAGACGTCTCTGGTGGAAACGCGTCGGCAAATCCTCGCCGTGCAGGAGCGGTTGCGCGAGGCGCTGGGCGCCAAGGAAGCCCAGATTTTCGACGCGCACCTGCTGGTGCTGGAGGACCCGATGCTAATTGAGGAGGCGACGCGGTTCATCCGGGAGGACTTGGTCACGGCCGAGTTCGCGCTCCACGAGGCATCGGAAAAATATGCCGAGGCGCTGGGCAAGGTGGATGACTCCTACCTGAGCGAACGGGCCGCCGACATTCGCGACGTGGCGCAGCGGGTGCTGGCCGACCTGATGGGCCAAGCCCCTTGCACCGGCCTAGCCGACCTGACCGAGCCGTGCGTGGTGGTGGCCCACGACCTGACGCCGTCCGACACGGCGATGATGGATCCGGCGATGGTGCTGGGGTTCGCCACCGAGGTTGGCAGCCGCACGTCACACACGGCCATCCTTGCGCGTTCGCTGCGCATCCCGGCGGTGCTCGGGCTAGGCGAGGCGATCAGCGAGTTGCACACCGGCGAGTCGGTGCTGCTCGACGGCTTCAACGGCTTCGTCGTCATTGATCCGTCGAAGCAGACGCTCTTCGAGTACGGCCAACTGGTCGACCGGCATACCTCGATCGAGGAGAGCCTCGAGGTGATCCACGACGACGCAGCCGAGACGCGGGACGGCCACCGGATCATTCTCTCAGCCAACATCGAGCGCGCGGCCGATGTCGAGAGCGTTCTCCAGTGCGGCGCGATTGGTGTTGGCCTGTTTCGCACCGAGTTTTTATTCATCAACCGAAGCGACCTGCCGGACGAGGAGGAACAGTTTGCAGCATACCGCAAGGTGACCGAGTCGCTCGCGCCGGACCCAGTGATCATCCGCACGCTCGATCTTGGCGGCGACAAGCTACTCTCGCACGTGAACGTGGCGGAGGAGATGAACCCGTTCCTCGGATGGCGCGCCATCCGACTGTGCCTCCAGGAGAAGGACCTGTTCCGCACGCAGCTCCGCGCCATCCTGCGGGCGAGCGTCTTTGGCAACCTGAAAATCATGTACCCGATGATCTCCGGCGTGGAGGAACTCGAGGCCGCAAACGTGTTGCTCGACGAGTGCCGCGAACAACTCCGAGACGAGGGGGTGGCGTTCGCCGAGGACGTTGAGATCGGGGTAATGATCGAGACGCCATCGGCGGCGATGATCGCCGACAGCTTGGCCAGGCGCGTAAAATTTTTCAGCATAGGCACCAACGACCTCATCCAGTACGCGTTGGCAGTGGATCGGTTGAACGAGAAGATCGCCCACCTCTACGAGCCGACGCACCCTGGCATCCTGCGCCTGATCAAGGCGACGGTGGACGCCGGCCAGGCGCACGGCATCTGGACCGGTATCTGCGGCGAGATGGCTGGCGACCTCGCCGCCGTGCCGCTGTTGCTGGGGCTGGGCGTGTCCGAGTTGAGCGTGACCCCCTCGATGGTGCCGCGAGTGAAGATGCTCATCCGCAGCATCGAAATGTCGAAGGCACGGAAACTGGCGGAGTTTGCGCTGGAGAGCGATTCGCCGAAGGAAATCCTTGCGCGCGCCGAGGCACTGGCCAAGGCAGCCGTGCCGAGTTTTTTTGAAGGGGCGGCGTAACGGTCACACGGTGGCGCACTTGGCCAAGGCGCGTCACGGCTGCCACGCCTTGAACTCCGGCAGGCGGCGCACGTTGGTGAAGCGCGGATCCTTTGCCACGCGATTGTAAATGTTATCCGCCGCCGCGTTGGTGGCCCGGCGCTGCTTGTCCAGCGCAAGCGCCTTAGCCAAGGTGCCCCACGAATCCGCCGTCCTGTCCCGCTGCGAGGCCTGCACCGCAGCCAAATCGTACCAGCCTTCCGGGCTATCCGGGATCTTGCGGGTGAGCACCACGAGAGCTGACTCTAGTTGTTTCTGGCTGCCAAGCTGGTTGAAAAACTGGGCGGCCATCAACAAGTTGGTTGTGTTGATCGACGGTTGCTCGACGGCCTGCGCCAGCACATCGACTCCTCGTTGCGCTTGGCCACGCTGAACGTGTGTCGTCGCCAGATCCAGCGCCAGGCCGAAGTTCCCCGGCTCGGCGGCGAGCTTGGCCTCGAGTTGCTTGAACGCCTCCCGGGCGATCCCCTTTTGCTGCTCGGCCTTTACGCCCTGACCAAGGTTTTGATAGACTGAAGCGATGGTGAATCGGGTGCTGATCTCGAGGCCGGGCTGCTGAATCAGCGAGTCGATCAGCTTTAGCGCCTGCTCATTCTGCTTGAGACGCAGGTAGATCGTGGCCAACTCGAGCGTCACCTTGGGGTCGGCGGGGTTGGCCTTGTGCCGCTGTTGCAGGTCGACGAGTTGCTGCTGTATCTGTTTCACGTCTTGATCGCTCAGGTTGAGCCCCTGCGGCGCGGCTTGGCTGCCGGTGGCCGTCGGCTTGCCCTCGAGGACGCTGTTGAACTGCTGGATGCCCCGGATCAAGTGTTGGAGCATCGGGCTATCGGGATCGAACCGTTCGTAGGTGGTGACCATCTCAATGGCGTCATCGCGCCGGGCCTTCGCCGCCGCCTTGTCACCGGCCTGAAATTCATCGTAGCCAAGCGAGAGCAGTAACTGGGTAAAGTGCGACAGCACCTCCGGGCTGTACGGGCAAAACGCCCACGCCTGCTTGAGCGCAAAAATATATTCCCGCGTCATCCGCTCCTGTTTCTGCATCATCTCGTCGCGCTTGGCGGCGTCCGCCTCCTTGGTGATGGCGAGCTTGTAGTTGTTGATGCGCCAACGGTAGATATCGGCGATCGAGGTGCGCAGCTTGCTGAACGATTTCTGCGCCGGTTCGTCGCGGACGAACGCCGGGTCGCCGGTGTAGCCACTGAGATCCCAGCGCTGGTAAGTCTTGATGGCCCAGTCGCCGATCTCCTTGATACTCGTGTCGTCGGTGATCCAGTTGCCGGTGAGGCGGGTCTGGTATTCCGCCCAGAAACGCCGGTCCTTGCGCATCATCTCGTCGGTGATCTCCGGCACCTCATCGCGGTTGAGCTTCAGGATAATGCCGTACGGGGTGAGGTGAGGGTACATCCACTCCAGCGGAAAACTGACCTCGATGAAAAAGTCGCGCTCCGGGTTTTTGTCGAACAACAACTTGGCTAGCTTGGAGTTGATCTGCATTACCGACACCTGTCCGGCCACGGAAACCCGATCGCCGATGCGGTTGACGATCTCGCCCGGCTTGAGTGCCCCGGCTTTCTCACGGGCATCGGCCTCCTGTAAATATTCCGCAAATGCGATCTCGGCCTCCATCTGGGTGGGTGAGTTTAACTCAAGGTCGGGATAAAGTCCGGCCAGCCCCGGCTGGATGAAATCAACCAACAACTCGTCGAGCAGCCGGCGGTTCAACCGCATGCGCGCCTGTCTCCAGCGAATGTAGCGGCCATTCTCCTCAACGCGCCTCGGCTTCGCTTGGCCAAGCGCGACAACTTGCTCGCGTAAGGCAAGCGTCGTGCCGGAAAACTCGATGCCCGCGAACGCCGCGTCATCCCAGATCGACTCGTCGTCGATGATCGCGTTGAAGTCATTGGCTAAGGTCTCTCGGAGGGCGGCATCAGAGGACGGCTTAACGCAGGCTTCCCTGCCCTCCTCGGAAAGTTTGCCGAGGAGGTAGC
>JASLKI010000116.1 GCA_030747575.1 Verrucomicrobiota bacterium
CGGTCTTTTTTTCCCAGAGCAAGCCGCCATTTAGACGCAGCCCTGCGGCACCCTCGGCACCCTGCTTGGCCAAGGCCTTGTCGGCATCAGCCTCTGACACGCCGGCGTCCGCCTTCCAGTCGGTGATGTGAACATTGATCTGGGCTTCCTCGTAGGCGTTGATCTTGCCGGAGAGCGCAAGTGTCCCGTTGCGCCAAGCATCATCGAAGGCAAGCTGGCTGTCCTTGCTTCGCTCTTTGAAAAAGCGGGTGGTGTAAATCTTTTCGATGAGTTTCTCGACACCGCTGCTGTCGGCATCGCCGTAGTCGCTCAACTTCTTTTCGCTAGCCAGGCGCTTGGCTTCCGCGTTATAGCCTTTCTCGAATTTGTCGTGTAGGACCGTCGCGCTGTTCAGCCATACGTCGTAGTGCTTGAACTTGGATGGCCACTCGTATCCCCATTTTACAAAGAGAAACAAAACTGCGCAGGCGATGGTCGCCCACTTCCATTTTTTGTATCCGGCAAGATTGCCCTGTTTCAGCTCCGCCCAAGCGAGGACGACAAACATGCTCGAGGCGATCAGTACCATCGTGTTACCGGCACCGACTAAAAGGTCCATTAGACCCATTGACCATGTGCCGGGATCGGCTCCCACGCGCAGCAGCACGTAGGAGGAAAACAGCGCGCCGAACAGCATGACCTCGGAGGCGAGAAAGAGCCAGATGCCCAGCTTCGCGTTGTACAGGCCGGTGTCCGGCCTTGGCTTAACCGTATAAGGGATTTCCATGTGGAATAAAGTTGCTTACTTGGCGGGTTGCGCCTGCGGCGTGAAGTCTTCCTTGGCACCTGGGACGCTGTACTCGTAAGGGTCGCGGTAGGCCTTGACCTCCTTAATAAAGTTGCCGTGGGGCGGAGGCGTCGGAGTTTCCCACTCCAGCGTGGTGGCCTGCCACGGGTTGTCGGACTCGACCTTCTCGCCGTGTTTCACACTCCAGAATAAGTTAACAATGAATGGCAACTGTGCAACAAGCATCGCCCAGGCCGCCGCCGAGATGGAAACATTCATCCCCATGATCGTGTCGCTAAACGTACCCACCGTCACATCAGCGTTGTCCGGATTTGCCAGAGAATAGGTGGCTCCACCGTCGGACATGCGCCGGCTCATCCCGGCCATTCCCTGCGCGAACATCGGCATGAAAATCAGGTTCATCAAAATAAGCGACCCCCAGAAATGCACTCTGCCCCAGAACTCACTCATTCTTCGCCCTGTCATCTTCGGGAACCAGTAATAGACACCGGCAAAGATGGCAAAGATGGTTCCCGGAGCAACGACGTAGTGAAAGTGGGCAATGACATAATAACTGTCGTGCAGGGCCACATCGCTGAAATTGAAGCCCAGCGGCAGGCCGGTCAGCCCGCCGATGCCAAACATCGGCAGGAAGGCCAGGGCGAAGAGCATCGGCGTGTTGAACCGGATAGACCCTCCCCAAAGCGACACCAGCAGACAGGTCAGAATGATGACCGACGGAACCGAAATCAGCAGCGTGGTCGTCTGGAAAAACGCGCTGATCACTGTGCCCATGCCAGTCATGTACATGTGGTGCGCCCAGACGATGAACGCCAGGAAACCGAGCACCACCACCGAGCCGACAAGGTACTTGTAACCCCATATCGGCTTGCGGGTGTTATTGGCAATGATTTCAGCCACAATACCCATCCCGGGCAGAATTAAAACGTACACTTCCGGATGCGCTAGAAACCAAAACAAATGCTGCCACAGTAACGGACTGCCTCCACCGCTAACATCCACATCCTGCCCTCCAACCACGAGGCCGGTTGGAAGGAAGAAACTCGTCTCAAGCACGCGATCCATCAACTGCAGAATGCCTGCAGCTTCCAGCGGCGGAAAGGCAAGCAACAAAAGAAACGCTGTGATGAACTGCGCCCACACAAAGAATGGCAATCGGAGCCACGTCATGCCGGGGGCACGCAGATTGATAATGGTGGCGATGAAATTCACCGCGCCCAGCAGCGACGAGGTGATCAGCATCACCATGCCAATCAGCCAGTATGTCTGACCGTCGGTGGGAATCACCGATGCGAGCGGAGAGTACGATGTCCAGCCCGCCTGAGCCGCGCCGCCCGGGATGAAGAAACTGACCGTCATGATGACGCACCCGAAAAAGAATGCCCAGAAACTTGCCATGTTCACCCGGGGAAAGGCCATGTCCACCGCGCCAATTTGCAGAGGCACCACATAGTTGCCAAACGCCGCAAACGCCGCCGGAACAATGCCCATAAACACCATTATAGTGCCGTGCATCGCCCCGAACACATTGTAAAGCTCGGCGCTCATCAC
>JASLKI010000117.1 GCA_030747575.1 Verrucomicrobiota bacterium
GATGGGGTGACCGACGGGACTCGAACCCGCAACAACCAGAATCACAATCTGGGGCTCTACCATTGAACTACGGCCACCGCCAAGGGACGGGCAACTTAATGTATTCGTCTTGGGCCGGTCAAGCGTCGTGTTTTATTTCCGTTTAAATATGGCAAACTCGTGGTTGCGTTGGCGTTGGGGGTGCCATAGTTTTTCGGCAACTAGGAGTGTTCTGTTTTTCTGACAATCGATTGCGTGGGCTGGTTGCGCTGGCGGGTTGCCTGTGTCAATTGAGCGCAGTTGTACTTGGCCAAGCTGCGGAATCAACAGCCGAGCCGGTCTCAGTCTTCCCTGCGGAGGTTGACTTGGTGGCCAACGGACGGCAGCAGTTGCTCGTGCAGCAGCGCTTGGCCAACGGCCTGGTTCGTGACCTGTCGCGCGAGGCGCTGTTCAGCAGCAGCGACCCGTCAGTCGTGTCGGTTGCGGATGGTGTGGCGCATGCGCTCGGCGAGGGTTTGGCCAAGGTGCGCGTCGAGGCCGCCGGGCAGGTGGCCAGCGTGGACGTTGTAGTGGTGCCGAAGCCAAGCGGTGCGCGGCTTAGTTTTGTGGCGGACGTGCTACCGGTCCTGGGCCGAGCGGGTTGCGCAAACGGCGCTTGTCACGCCAAGCCGAAGGGGCAGAACGGATTTTCGCTCTCGGTTTTCTCATTCGATCCGGTGGCCGATTTCCGAGAGATTGTGAAGGACCAAAGAGGTCGACGCGTCTTTCCGGCGTTACCGGCGGAGAGCTTGGTGCTCAAAAAACCAACGCTTGCTGTCGAGCATGAGGGCGGAAAGCGGCTTGAAGTCGGCTCGCCGTTTTATCAAATCATTAACGACTGGATTTCGCAGGGGATGCTTTACCGGCGGCCGGGCGAACCGGAGCTTGTCGGCATTTCTGTTTTCCCGAATGAGCAGCGCTACCCCAAGTCGGCAGAGCAGCAGTTGGTTGTCACCGCGCGATTCGCGGATGGCTCGACAAGGGACGTGACGCACTTGGCGGATTTTTCGGCGAACGAAAAGGAGATCGCCGAGGTGGATGAAACCGGCATGGTGCGCGTCGGCAGGCTCAGCGACGAAGGGGTTATCGTGGTGCGTTACATGGGGCAGGTGGCGCGCGCGCGGATCACCGTGCCGACGGATCGGCAGTTCAACGACGCGGTTTACGCCGGGCTACCGCGCAATAATTTCATCGACGACTTGGCATATGCGCGTTTTCAAAAACTGGGACTGTTGCCGAGCGAGGCTTGCAGCGACTCGGAGTTCATGCGGCGGGCTTTCATTGATGTGATCGGCTTGTTGCCGGAGCCGGGCGAGGCGCGGCGTTTCCTCGCCGACAAGTCGACGGACAAACGCGCCGAGCTGATTGACAGGTTGCTCGACGATCCCGCGTATGCGGACACGTGGGCCAACCGCTGGGGTGACTTGTTCCGGCCAAACATCGCGCGCGTTGGCCTCAAGAGCGCGTACACGATCGACAACTGGATTCGCGAGTGCTTCGCCGCCAACAAGCCGTACGACCAAATGGTGCGCGAAATCCTTACGGCAAAGGGCAGCACGCATCGCGTCGGCCCGGCGGTGATCTATCGCACGCGCCGCGAGCCGGCGACGCTGACGACACTCTTTAGCCAGGTCTTTCTCGGTGTGCGGATGGAGTGCGCTCGCTGCCATCACCATCCCAACGAGCGCTGGAGCCAAAGGGATTTTTACCAGTTCGCCGCATTTTTCGCCGAGACGAAGCGGAAGGGCACCGGCATTTCGCCGCCGATCTCGGCTGGCACGGAGTTTATTTATCACGCCCCAGGAGGGAGTGTGCGGCACCCGGTTAGCAGCGAGGTGCTGAAGCCCACGCCGCTTGCCGCCACGCCGCTAAACATCCCCGCCGGCACCGACCCGAGGGAGACCTTGGCCGAGTGGCTGCTCACGCCGGAGAATCCGTTCCTCGCCCGGGCGATGGCCAACCGGGTTTGGGGACAGTTCCTTGGGCGCGGCATCGTGCATCCGGTGGATGACTTCCGGGCGACCAACCCGCCGGTCAACCCGGAGTTGCTCGACGCGTTGGCGGCGGACTTCGCCGTGCACGACTTTGACCTCAGGCACCTCATGCGGCGGATCATGAATTCGCGTCTTTATCAGCTCAGCTCGTTACCGAACAAGACCAACGTGCAGGACACGAGCAGCTTTTCGCGCTTTTACCGGCGTCGGATATCGGCGGAAAACTTGCACGACATTTTGGTGCAGGTGAGCGGTGTCGAGAGTGGCTTCTACAATTTGCGTCGGGATGCCCGATCGGTTGAACTGTGGACGACCAGGATGGACTCCGCTCTGCTGGAGTCGTTCGGGCTACCCAATTCCAGCGAGAATTGCCCCGTCGAACGTGACGACCGGCCCAGCATGGTTCAGGCGCTGCACTTGATGAATTCCGACAAGCTGCAAGCCAAGTTGGCCGACAAAAACGGGCGTGCCGCAAAGTTTGGCCGGGACGACAAGCCAAGCGATGAAGTCGTGAACGAATTGTACCTTGCCCTGTATTCGCGCTGGCCAAGCGACGAGGAAAAGCGCGTTGCACTTGAGGCGTTTAAGAGCGGGGGTGCCAAGCGGCATGAAGCTGTCGAGGACATCATTTGGGCCTTGATCAATACCGCCGAGTTCGTCTTTAATCACTGAAGCGGAAATGAACACGCTCAACGCAAACTGTGCGGGAATAGCACGCCGGGATTTTATCCAGGTCGGCGTCGGGGGCGTTCTTGGATTGGGTATGAGCGACCTGATTCGACTGCGGGCTGAAGCGGCACGGGCCGTTGGCAAGGCGAGCCCGGATCAGGTGAACTGCATTCTCGTCTGGCTCGACGGTGGCCCGACGCATTATGAGATGTTCGATCCGAAGCCGGATGCCCCGTCCGATGTGCGCGGTAAATTTGATCCCATCCCAACCACGGTGCCGGGTGTTCAGTTCTGCGAGACTGTGCCGAGACTGGCCAAGACTCTCGACAAGATGGCCATCATCCGATCGATCTGCCACAAGGATCCCAATCACGGTGGTGGCAACCATTACATGATGACCGGTGCGCCGACGCCGGTGCCGGTCAACTGTGGTTCGTCTGTGTCGTTTCATCCGTCGTTCGGCTCCATGGTGTCGCATCTGCGCGGCATCAACGACGGTCTACCGGCATACGCCACGCTGCCCCGCAAATCGCGCTCGGCGGGACCGCATTTTCTCGGTGGCCAACACGCGCCGTTTGTCATCGACGGCGATCCGAACCGAAAAGGTTATCGTGTCCGCGATGTCGTGCTGCCCAAGAGCATCAGCGAGGGCAGGGCGAACACAAGGTTCAAGCTGCGCGAGTCGCTCGATCGAATGCTGCGTATCACCGATGCCGCCGCCGCTGACCCGTCGGTGGATTTCGACAGCTTTTACCAGCAGGGCATCGACTTGATTTCGTCGCCCGAGGCGCAGGCGGCGTTCGATGTGGAAATGGAACCGGCAGAGGTGCGCGATCGTTACGGCCGGAACGACTTTGGCCAACGCCTGCTGTTGGCTCGCCGGTTGACCGGGGTCGGCGTGTCGTTCGTCACGGTTTACAACGGCGGCTGGGATCATCACACCAAGATATTCGAGGATGGGTTCAAAAAGAAAATCACAACGGTTGACACCGGTATGTCAGCACTGATCAACGATCTTCACGATCGAGGCCAACTCGACAACACGCTCGTGTTGCTGCTCGGTGAGTTCGGGCGCACGCCGAAGATCAACAAGGACGGAGGACGCGACCACTGGCCGCACGCGATGTCTGTTCTCGTTGCCGGGGCCGGCGTGCCGCCGGGTCAGATCATCGGCGGGACCGATGTGAAGGGTTATTACGCCTCGGAAAACATTTATTCGCCAGAGGATTTTGCCTGCTCGCTTTACACCAAGATGGGAATTGATCCGCACAAGATCCTTCACACCAACACCGGACGCCCGTTACCCATCGTCAACGGCGGCGCACCCATCAAGGAGCTGTTCGGGTGAGGCGGCCTCGTTTCGTCGCAGCGTTGGCTGCGGTTTACTGTTTTTTTTCAGCTTGGCCGGACGGCTTGGCCAAGCCGCCCGCTGTCACCAGCATTTTTCCCGCCGGCGGAAAATCGGGCTCTACGTTTGAACTCACGGCAGCTGACGCCCCCGACCCTTGGCCAAGCGCCGCGTGGGCCAGTCATGCCGGCATCAAGCTTGAGCCGCTCAAGGACAAAAAGGGCGTCTACAAGACCACCATCGCCGCTGACACGCCGGTCGGGCCGCACTTGGTTCGGTTTTACAACGTGGACGGCTCCTCGCAGCCCCGGACATTTTTCGTCGGCCTGGCCGGTGAGACGGCCGAGGTGGAGCCGAATGACAAGCTCGACGCCGCACAGTTCCTCGGAAACACCCCGGTTGTCGTCAACGGTCGGCTCGACAAAACCGGCGATGTCGATGGCTTCGCGGTTCGTGCAAACAAGGGCGACTGGATCGTGGCGCAGTGCCATGCCTACTCGATCGACTCGCCGATTGATGCGTTCCTGCATCTGCACGACGAGAACGGCAGCAAGGTTGCATTCGCTCCGGACACGCACAATCTCGATCCATTTCTGGCTTGGCAGGCGCAAAAGACCGGCACTTACACGCTGACGTTTGCCGGCTTGATTTTCCCGTTCAACTCAACGGCGCGTTTCCACGGCAGTGCGCATACGGTGTACAGGATGACGATCAGTACAGGCCCGTTTGCGCGGAATACCAATCCACTCGGCGTTATGCGCGGCGCCAAAACACCGGTGCACTTGGTCGGCTGGGGATTCGGAAAACAACGGGCAGCCCAGGCGACAGTCGTTAACACATCGACCTCCGGTCAAACCGCCTGGGTCGGGGGGAGGGGCTTGGCCGCGCCGGTGCCGGTGATTGTCGGTCGATTGCCCGGTCACCTCGAAACCGAGCCGAACGACTCGACCGAGTTGGCACTGACGCTCGCTTGGCCAAGCGCAATTCACGGACGCATCAGCGAGGACGACGACGAGGATCGTTTTGGCATCGAGGCTGTGAAGGGCGACAAATTGCGCCTGCGTTTGCGGGCGTCCGAGTTTAATTCTGCTCTCGATCCCGTGTTGCGCATCGAGGACGCCAACGGCAAACAACTCGCCCGCGACGACGATTCCGGCGAACGGCAGGACGCCATGCTAAATTGGACTGCGCCTGGGGACGGGATGTATTACCTTGCAGTCAGCGACCTTATCCGCTCCGGTGGCAATGCGCATTTTTACAGGCTGGAGATCGACCGGATCACCCCAAGCCTCAACGCCACATTCACGCCGGATCGGCTCGTGGTGGAGGCCGGCAAAAGCGCCGAGGCGACCGTCACAATCGGCTTTGCCGATGGCTACAATGGATCCCCTGCAGTCGTTGTGCGAGGCTTGCCCGAGGGCGTGAAGGCACTGATTCCCGCGACCGAAAAAGGCGGGGCGCTGAAGATCAAAATTGTGGCTGCTGAGTCGGCCAAATCGGCCAATGCTCCCGTGACCCTACTCGTTGTCGAGCCCGGCACCGCAACGATCCGTAAAGCAACCACGCCCATCGGCATGGATAAAGCCGGTGGGGAACGGTTGATCAACTCAATTGACCAGCTGTGGCTGACCATCAAACCCAAGCCCGAACCAGATAAGGGGGAGAAAAAGTAACTTGGCCAGGCGCAGGATTCTTTTTCGTTGAAATCAGGCGGGGAATCACTACGATCCTGCCCATCGGGTTCGGGATGTAGCGTAGCCTGGTTAGCGCGCCTGACTGGGGGTCAGGAGGTCGAGAGTTCGAATCTCTCCATCCCGACCACTTCTTTTCCTAACAAACCCCCAGTTTTCTTAGCTTTCAGACACGAAACGAGTGCGCCCTGTACACCGTCTGTACACTTTGCTGATTTCAAGTGAGTGTAACTGAATGCTAAGTAATGCAAGAGTGGGGTTCTAACTATTTGTAGCCAAAGTGGCAGCCGTAGTTGACCCCACCATTGGGCCGGCCCACTATTCCGGCATAACC
>JASLKI010000118.1 GCA_030747575.1 Verrucomicrobiota bacterium
ACTCCCCAGGGCGAAGCGACTTTTTTTGGCAAGACTCTCCCGGCGTTGATGACGGCCAAGCCGGACTACGCCTCCGTCACTTACGGCGCGGGCGGCAGCACCCGCGAGAAAACACTCGAGATCGTCGAGCGCATCCAAAACGACTTCGGCCTCACCACGATGGCGCACCTCACCTGCATTAAGCACACGCAGGCGGAGATCGGCGGCATCCTCGACGAGGCGGCACGTCGAGGCATCCAAAACATCCTCGCCCTGCGCGGTGACCCGCCTCCCGGCGAGGAGTGGGCGCAGTCCGAGGGCGGCTTCGAGTTCGCCTCCGAACTGGTTGAGTTCCTCCGTGAGCGTGGTGGCTTCGGCATCGGTGCCGCCGGTTTTCCGGAGGGCCATATCGATTGCGCCGAAGGCCGAGAAACCGATTGGCGTCATCTCGTCGGCAAGATCAACAGCGGCGCCGACTTCGTCATCACGCAGATGTTCTTCGACAACGCCGACTACTTTCGGCTCGCCGATTTCCTGAAAGGGCAGGGCGTCGCCGCGCCACTCTTCCCCGGCATCATCCCTGTGGCCAACGCCGGGCAGATCAAAAAATTCAGCGCCATGTGCGGGGCCAAGCTCCCCGAGGCATTCACGGCGAGGCTGGACGAACTGGGCGACGACGCGGAGGCGGTTCGCGAGTACGGCATCGAGTACGCCACGGCGCAGTGCCGCGAACTGCTCGATCGCGGAGCGCCCGGACTGCACTTTTACACCCTCAACAAAAGCAAGGCCGTGTTGCAAATCCTCGGCAATCTCGGCCTCGCCTGAAGAACGACGCGGGATGAACTTTCGGTTTCTGCCAATACTTATGGCGGCGCTCGTTTGGCCAAGCGCTGAGGAGACTCCAGCATTGGAGGACGGGTTGGCCGTCACCTTCAAGTTGGCAGCCGGCGGCGCGGCGGATCACACCGTGCGGCCGCATTTCATGTTGTACGTCTCGGCCGGCGAGGCACCGAGTCCATTCATTGCGCCCGGGCCGTTCACGGCCGAGTGGGAAGGGGTGATCCATCTCGACCTGCGTGACCGGTTTATTTTTCAGGCCGAACTTAACGGCAGCCTCAAGCTGGAACTCAACGGCAACCCGGTGATGGAGGTGTCAGGTACGGGAGGGATGACCGATCCGACCAAGCGCATCCGGCTTAACTCCCGCAGCAACACGCTCAAGGCGACCTTCACGTCGCCGGAAAAAGGGGACGCCTTTTTTCGACTGTACTGGTCGACGCCCGACTACGGCAACGAACCGATCCCACCGAAGTACCTCAAGCATATGCCCAACGAGGCCTTGGCCGAGCGTGTGTCGCTGCGGCGAGGTCGGCAGTTGGCGGCGGAGCATCGGTGTTTCAAGTGCCACGCCACCAATGCGCCGGGGAGTGGCATGCCGGAGCTGGCGATGGACGCGCCCGCGTTTGAAGGGGTCGGCTCGCGGCGAGGAGTCGACTGGATGGCCGACTGGGTGCTGAACCCGAAGAAGCTGAGGCCAAGCGCGAAAATGCCGGCGATGCTGCACGGCTCGGCAGCCGAGGCGGATGCACGGGCGATCGCCGCCTATCTCGGTTCGCTGAAAAGCGGGCAGCCGATCAGGTCGGTTCCAGTGGATGCGGGCGGTATCTCGGCAGGGCATGCGTTGTACAAGCAATTGAACTGCGCCGCCTGTCACACGCTGGAAAAAGAGCCGGTCGCACCGGGTAAGATGGCGCTTGGCCAGGCGCAGCGGAAATTTAGCCAAGCGGGGGCACTGTCGGCGTTCCTGCAAAATCCGCAGGCGCACTACAAATGGATTCGTATGCCGAATTTCGCGCTGGCGGAAAAAGAGGCCAACGCGCTCGCAGCATTTTTGTTTTCAAAATCGACTCCAACCAAGGCGGGTTCACCGGCCTCCGACGCCTCGAGGATTGCCGCCGGGAAAAAGTTGGTCAGCTCAACCGGCTGCTTAAATTGCCATTCGATGAAGTTGGAAAACTCGTTCTCTGTGGCGGCGATCTCGGACTTGGCCAAGGGCTGCCTCGCGGATTCGCCGTCGGGATCGTCGTTGCGGTTTGGTTTCGCGGAGGAGGAGCGCTTGGCGTTACGCCTGTTTATGAAAAAGGGCAGGGCATCGCTTGGCCAGGCGAGCCTCGCGGAGTTCGCCCTGCGGCAGACCGCCGACTCAAACTGCCGCAACTGTCACGGCCAGATGGAAAGCGTGCCTCCGTTTGAAGTGCTCGGCGGCAAGCTCAAGCCGGGCTGGGCGGAGAAACTGCTGCTCGGCACGCTGGGCGAACGGCCGAGGCCGTGGCTGCACGCACGGATGCCAGCCTTCCCGGCGCGCGCCAGCGGCTTGGCCAAGGGCTTGGCCTTGCTGAACGGGCATTCGCCGGTGACTCCGCAGGAACCACCAGTGGACCCGGAGAAGGCGAAGGTCGGTCGCAAGCTGGTCTCGGCGAACGGTGGTTTTTTCTGTTTCAGTTGCCACGCCATCGGCTCGCTCAAGCCGGCGCAGGTGTTCGACGCGCAGGGGATCAATCTCGCCAAGGTCGGCGACCGGCTGTTGCCGGAGTATTTTCGGCGGTGGATGCGTAACCCGCTGCGGGTCGATCCGCAAACCAAGATGCCGGCCTATTTTAATCAGGGGCAGAGCGCGTTGTTCGACGTGCTTGACGGCGACGCGGAGCTGCAGATCGAGTCGCTATACCACTATATTTTGCAGGGCAACGCGATGAACCCCCCCGAGGTGCCGGGGACGTAGATTTTTTTCTAAAGAAACGGCTCGTGATGCCGACTTTAACCTCGGAACGAATCGAATGGATTTGGATTTCTGTTCCGCCGGTATTTCAAATACCGGTTAACTGTTTGTCATCAAGTTGCTTGCAGTTCTTCGACACACGGATGTGTCACACCTTTTATCGCGCATTGGTGCGCCTAATGTTGTGCGTGTGTCGAACGAACATTTAATGATGACGATGAGGAGTTGGGTGTCAGTTGGGACTCATCCCGGCTCAAGCGAGTGGACTCGGCGAAGGCCGAGGCACAGATTGAGGCTGAGTTTTCCGTCCAACGCGCACCGTTAATACACCGCCTTTGTGATCGCGACTACCCTTATCCGGAAGTGATCAATCAGCTCGCCCCGTTGGTGGCTGGGGATTTCAGTTGATCTTCCGTCTTTCTCGCCGTATTCCCTGCGGCGCTTCATATGAGTTTACATGGAAAAACTGCTTTGGTGACCGGCGGCGCCCGGGGAATTGGCTTCGCCACGGTGCAGCGCCTTTTGCGGGAGGGTGCGCGCTGCGTGATTTGGGACCGCGACCAGGAGGCGATCGACGCGGCCACGGCGAACCTCGCCGACGCGGGAGAAGTGACGAGCGATAGGGTCGAGTTGGCCAAGCCGGAATCGGTTGAGGCTGCGGCTGGCCAGGCGCTTGGACGTCACGGGCAAATCGACATCCTCGTCAACAACGCCGGCATCGCTGGCATCAACAAGAAACTTTGGGAATGCACGCCACAAGAGTGGCGCGACGTGATGGAGATCGACCTGTTCGGCGTGTTCCTCTGCTGCCGCGCGTTCGTGCCAGGGATGATCGAAGCGGGCTGGGGCCGCATCGTCAACATCGCCTCGATCGCCGGCAAGGAGGGCAACCCGACGGCGTCGCATTACAGTGCGGCCAAGGCCGGGGTCATCGGCTTGACCAAGTCGCTGGGCAAGGAGTTGGCCGACACAAACATCCGGGTGAACTGCATCACGCCGGCCGTGATCGAGACGGAGATTCTCGAGCAATGCACGCAGGCGCACATCGACTACATGGTGTCGAAAATCCCGATGGGCAGGGTTGGCCAAGTGGCTGAAGTGGCGGCGATGATCGCCTGGCTCTCGTCGGATGAAGTGTCTTTCAGCACCGGTGCCGTGTTCGACATCTCCGGTGGCCGGGCAACGTATTAAAGCCGAAATCCGGCTCTAGGATTTCTTGCTTTTGTAGCTGGCAACCACCTGCTCGCTCAGGGCGGAGTCGGGGTTTTCGGCGAAGGACTCATCCAGCTCAAACTCTGTTTTACCGGTGTTTTTGGATATCAGTTTCAAGCCGAAGTGCAGATCCCGGAAGTGTTCCTTGCAGAACTCGTAAACGGACAGCGATGATGCCTTGGCCAGGCGGGTGAGTTGCTTGCGGGCCTTGTCGGTGAACTTGATCGACAGGCCATGCTGGCCGGAGAACGCCTCGGCGAATTGTTTCAGAGTATTGTCCACTTCGTTGTCTTCCTGCTCCGGCGCGTTGGCCAGCAGCGTTTCCAGCGCGGTGCCGGGCTCATCGACTAGCGCGGCATCGACGGCAAACTCCTTAACGCGGGAGGATGGCAACTCGAACTTCAGATTGCGTAACACCTTTTCGCAGACGGTCATCAGGCCGCGCGCGCCTGTTTCCTCGTCGATCGCCAACTCGGCGATGCGCCGCAGTCCGTCGTCCTCGAACCGGGTGTCGATGCCGTACGCGGCGAATGACTGTTTGTACTGGCGGATGATGCTACCTTCGCTGCTCTTGAGAATCTGCTCGAGGTCATCGACTGAAAGCGGGTGGCAGATGACGCGCACCGGCAGGCGGCCGATGAACTCCGGTTCGAAGCCGAACTTGATAAAGTCAGGTGTCCTCGCGTGTTCGAGAACCCGTTCGCCTTCCACCTCTTCTTGTGTCCCGGCGGCGAACCCGATGGAGGACTCCTTTAGTCGACGGCCGACGATTTTGTCGAGATGTGCAAACGCGCCGCTGACGACGAAGAGGATGTGGCGTGTGTTGATGGTGTCGCCCTCTTTTTTGCCGCCGCGTATGCCCTCCATCATTGCCTGGATTTGGCCGGCCATGTCTTGCTGGGACCGCGCCGGCACCTCGGTTTCCTCCATCAGCTTGAGCAGGGTGGTCTGCACCCCCTGGCCGCTCACGTCACGTCCGCCCTGTTGCTCCGAGGATGAGGCAATCTTGTCGATCTCGTCGATGTAAATAATGCCGTAACGGGCGCGCTCGACGTCGCCGTCGGCCTGTCGGACGAGGTCTCGGACGAGGTCCTCGACATCGCCGCCAACGTAGCCGGTCTCGGAGAACTTGGTTGCGTCGGCCTTGACGAACGGCACGCCGATCAACTCGGCGATGCTGCGGATGAGGTAGGTTTTGCCCACGCCGGTCGGGCCAATGAGCATGACGTTCTGCTTCGTGTAATGGCCCTGTTCCTCACCGTCGAACGCTTGGCGCACGGCGTTGTAATGGTCGCACAACGCCACGCTCAGTACTTTTTTGGCCTCCTCCTGTTTGATGACGTAGCGGTCGAGGTGCGTCTTGACGTCGCGCGGCTTGTAGTCGAAATCGAAATCGTCCCGGATGGGCTCCGGCTCGGGCTGGGTGACGCTGCTGGTCGGCTCAGCGCCGGCGAAGCCGGGTGTGCCGATCGTCTTGAATTGTTTCTGCAGGAAATCCTGCATCTGTTTCTGGAATTCGTCGGGTGATGTGGGGCCGCTCATGTTCGTTTCCTCCGGCACTGTATCAAGCGCTTACAAAAATGTAACACACCAGCGGCTTTTTTGAAGGAAAATGACAAATCACCGAGGAGCAGCTACAGTGGCCCGGCCAACGCTTGGCCAGGCGATGCCGGAATTTTACGACACACACGCCCACTTGGACTTCCCCGATTTCCGCGAGGAGGTGGATGAGGTGGTGCAGCGAGCCGCCGATGCGGGCATCTCGCGCATCGTCACCATCGGCACGGAACTGGAAAGCAGCCGCCGCGCGATCGATTTGGCCAAGCACTTCGACGGCGTGTTTGCCGCGGTGGGCTGGCATCCCAACGACTGCCTCTCCGCGCCGGATGATGTGCGCGGTGAACTCGAGGGCTTGGCCAAGGCGCCGAAGGTGGTGGCCATCGGTGAAATAGGCATAGACCACTACCGGCTGCCGAGCACGCGCGGCGGGTCGGCCGCCGATGATGAGGCGTTCAAGGCTCGGCAGGTTTCGCTGTTTCAACAGCAGCTCGAGGTTGCGGCCAAGCTTGGGCTGAACGTGGTGGTTCACCAGCGGGCCGCGTTCGAGGCGTGCGTCGAGGCTTTCGAGCCATTTGCGGATCGGGTGCGGGGGGTGTTTCATTGTTTTGTGAACGACCCGGCGGCGGCTCGGCGGGTGATCGACTTGGGCTCGCTGGTTAGCTTCACCGGCGTTTGCACCTTCAAGAACGCGGTTGAAGTGAGGGAGTCGCTGGCCTCGGTGCCGCTGGACAAACTGATGCTGGAGACCGACGCGCCGTTCCTCGCGCCAGTGCCATATCGGGGCAAACGCTGCGAACCGGCCTACGTGCGGGAAATCAGCCAAGTGGCTGCTGAGACGCTGGGGATTGGGCTGGAGGAACTGGCCGAGGCCACCGGCGCGACGGCTCGGGATTTTTTCAAGGGGCTGGAATAGCCGATTTTTTTCGGGAAAAACCGCGTGATTTTTTTGAGAACGGGGTATAGCTTTTGCCGTCATGTGGATTTATCTGCTTATCGCTCTGTTATTGCTGATCCTCGCATCGGAGAGTTATTTTAAGGGAGGAGTCAATGCCTTGCTCACGTTGCTTGGCGTGGTTTTGGCGGTGAATGTCGCCGATTCATTCGGCCCGATGGCGTTCCAGTGGATGGGCGACAAGTGGTGGCCGATCGATGAACACCCGTTTTGGAACCGCGCTGCGCCGGTCGTGGCCGGCTTCATCACCCTGGTGGTGATCTTTTCGATCGTCGGCACAGTGGCCAGCATCATGGTGCGCAAACGGCTGGAGTCCCAGTGGGAGGATTACAAGCTGGAAAACTACAAGACCATGAATCGGAAGTTCGGGCTCTGCATTGGCCTGATCACGGCGAGCGTTTACTCGGTGATGGGGCTGACGCTCATTTACCAGTTGGGCAACTTCACCGGGCCGCTTAGGCACGACACGGATCCCTGGCCGCTGAAGACGCTGAACGAGGCTCGCGAGCAACTCGACAACACGCCGTTCATCAAGTTGGCGGCCGTGTACGACAAGACGCCTAAACTGGATTATGAGGTTCGCGACACCTTGGCCCTGTTGTTGAAGAATCGCCCCAGTACGATCGAGAAGCATATGCGCGCCTATCCGGGATTCTTCGCCTTGGGGGAAACGGAGGAAATCAAGGGTCTGCTGGGAGAAGAGGAGGAGGAGGAAGAGGAGGAGGAGGAATACGGCGGCTATGGTGCCGAGGACTATGGCACCGAGGACGAGGGCGGCGATTCGCTGTATACCATTTGGAAAAGCGGATCCATCTCACTGACCAGCCTGTTGAGCAACAGCGAGGTGGTTTCCACTGTCAACGAACGGTATGAGGAGTTGAAAGCCATCGAGCCAAATTCCACGGAGGAGAAGAAGCTGTTGGCTTTCATGGAGGATATCCGGGACTTTTTCAGCATGGATCCTGTGAAGGGTGGAAAGTCGGAGCTTTACAACAGGGATGCCATTGTCGGCCGCTGGAGATTTGCCCCGAACGTTTCGCTGCGTGAAAACAAAAAAACCCGAACCACCATTTCGGTGGACGAGATGCGGGGCATTCAGGCCACGGTTGGAAAAATGCGAGGAGTGACGTTACAAATTTGGCCGGAGGTGGATCAAAAACAAATTCGGGTTAACGGTCTCTCCGTTGGAGGTGCTTTCGATGACGTTCTCAAGAAATTGCGTACGCTTTACCAAAAGGCTGTTGATGACGGGGACGTCGATGATGACGCGTTCGGCTACGGAGGAGGGTACAGCCAGCCGGTTGGTTTTGAGCAGACATACGGCACTCAAGGGGGAGAAGGAGAGAACCAAGGCAAAGTTGACGAGGTGAAACGGATGTTGACCTGGATTCAAGCCAAGGATCCCAACTGGGTGGGCAGTCAACTCACCCAAAGCATGCTTAAAGGTGGCAGCATGCGGATTGGCTCCGGTAAATGGGAAGGCTTCGGGATCCGTTTTAAGGTCACCGTCAAGCCGGACAAGGTGGACTTGAGCAAGGAAGCAGAGTTCCTCGCCGGGAGTTTGAAAGCCGGATGGCCTCTTCGCTCTGGCAAGCTAAATACAAACATCGTGAAAGGCCGCCTTCACGTCCAATCTGGAAGAGACGTCTTCGTCTTCACGCGCTATTAGCGGAGCGCCACGCCATTTTTACTGAAAGCAGCCAAGCGATTGGCTGCTTTTTATTTGGGTCTGTGGACGGTATTGGAAGCGGATTTGTCCTGGTAAAAGGAGGGATCGACCTTAGCCGGGAGTGGTGCCAGTCCGGTGCCTGGGTTCATGAGGATGCGCGGTGGCTTCGCCTTGCTTTTGTTCAGCGGGAGGCCGCTGCCCGCCAGAGTGTTTTGCTCTTGGCCAAGTGGCTCGGCCGATGCTTCCTCATCGGCTTGGCCAAGCGGTTCCGGCTCCGTTCCGGTCATGTTGGAACCTTCATCCAAAGCGAACAGCACTCCCACGCCGATGACGGCTGCAAAGATGGCCGCTGCGGCGCGCAACGGATCTACCTGGTCGTTGAGTCGCTCCCAAAGCGTCGGCTTGGGTGCGGGCTCCTCGAGTCGCGTCAGCACCTGGTCGGAGAACTGGTCAAAAAAACCTTCCTCCGGTTTTTCTTTTTCCTTTGAAGCCAGCAGCTTCTGCAGCTTGTCGAATTCCTTTGAGTCGGGTTCCATTATGGTTTCAGGTAGTCGGAGAGGTGGGCTTGCAGTTGTTTTCGAGCGTAGTGCAGCCGAGTGCGAACGGTGTTGGTGTTGCAGTCCATGATTTCGCCGATCTGTTCGTGTGGCACTCCCTGCACGTCGTGCAGCGTGACCACCAGCCTGTGGTTTGAAGACAGCTTTTGCATGGCGGCGTTCAACATTCCCTGTAGTTCGTGTCGGTCGACGTTCTGGCGCGGGGTGTCTTTTGAGACCAAGCCAAGCAGTTCCTCGCCCCGGTCCCATTCCTCGTCCATTTGGTTGATACTCAGAATCACGCGCCGGCGCTTTGAGCGAATGAAGTTGATGGTGCTGTTGACGGCGATCCGGTAGAGCCAGGTGAAGAAGGACGAGTCGCCCTTGAACTTGTCGATCTTGCGGAACGCCTTGATGAAGGTTTCCTGCGCCAAGTCGGCGGCATCCTCGTGGTTCGAGGTCATGTGGTAGACGGTGGCGTAGATGCGTTCCTGATACTGCCGAACAAGAGCGTCGCAAGCCTCCATGTCCCCTTTTCGGGCGCGGCTCACGAACTCCTGCTCATTCCATTCCGGCATGGTCTCGCCACCTTTTGCCGGGGAAACGGTGGAAGTGGATTCCAGCATTTGGACTGACCCGGTACTCAACAAACACCCAGCCCCGCCGATTGTTGCGCCAAAAACAGGGTCAGCTCCCAGAGGGCATCGCGGTGATGGGACTCCCGGAGTTCGCCCAGCGCGTCGCGGGCATCAGCCAGGAGAGCCTCCAATCTGGACTGGGATTGTTCCAGTGTATTGAACTCCGACAGCCAGCCTCGCAAAATGTTCAATTGGTCGGCATCCCACTTCTCGATCATCCGGCCAAGCTGCGCGGCTACCTTGGGCTCGGTCTGCTCGCAAAGGAGAATCACCGGCAGCGTCGCCTTGCCGCGCGCGATGTCGGTGCCGAGCGACTTGCCTGCCTCAGCCTCGGAGCCGAACAAGTCGAGGCAGTCGTCGTAAACCTGATAGGCCGTCCCCAGCGCCATGCCGTACTCGCGCAGCGCCCGCGTCTCCCGAGGTTCAGCTCCGGCGAGCGAGGCGCCCAACTCGCAGCCGAGCGCAAACAATTCGCCGGTCTTCATCCGGAGCGTGTTGAGATACTCCGCCTGGCCAAGCTGGAGGTTGCCCTGCTGGTGGCTTTGGATGATCTCGCCGGAGCAGACCGTGCGCGTGGCGGTGGAGACGGCGCGGCAGACATCCGTGGTCGGGAACTCCGCAGCCAGCCTCAGAGCGTTCGCGAACAGGCAGTCGCCGACGAGCACCGCTGTGGTGTTGTCCCACTTGTGGGCGAGCGTCGGGCGGTTGCGCCGCAACTCTGCCCCGTCCATGATATCATCGTGCAGCAGCGTGGCCAGGTGCACCATCTCGATAATCACCGCGGCCTTGATGACAGAGTCGTTCCAGCCGCCGACACAATTCGCCGCCAAGCCGGTCAGCGTGGCGCGAAGCTGCTTACCCTGGTTGGCCAGCGCGTACTTGGCGTACGGCGCGATCTCGGGATCAAACGCGGCAACCTGCGCGGTCAACTTCTGCTGCACCCCGTCGAGGAACGGCGCCACCGGCAGGACGATCTCCGACCATTCGGCGGTTGTCTCTTGGGTGATGGGGGCGTCCGGAAGCGTGGACGTTTGTGTTCCGGCTGTTAACATTCCTGAGAAAAACTACCGATTTGCCGCCGCCGAGTCAATCGCCGCCCGCTTGGCCAAGTCGGCGGTAATGGATGACGTCGAAATCACCCGACTCGCGGAGAGTCTCCCCGGCGTCGAACATCGGCTCGAACTCCGGGAAAAAGGCGTCGCCCTCCACCTCGTGCTTCACCACGGAGAGATACAAATCGGAACATTGGCCAAGCGCCTGTGCGTAAACCTGCGCGCCGCCGCAGATGAAAATCGTCCGGTCGCCGAGATCGTCCGCTTCGCCAAGCGCATCGAGACTGCCGATCGTGCGGACACCGGCGATCGGTTCGCTGCTTCGCGTTAGCACAATTGTCTCACGGCCCGGCAACGGGCGGCCAATCGACTCGAACGTCCTGCGCCCCATCACTAGCACGTGGCCCATCGTCGTCTGCTTGAACCACTCGAAGTCCTCCGGCAAATGCCATGGGATACTGTTGCCGCGACCGATTACTCGGTTCAACGACATGGCCGCGATGGCCTTGAAGGGCAGGGCGGCCATCATTCAAACCGCGATGGGCGCCTTGATCGACGGATGCGGATTGTAATGTTTCAATTCGAAGTCTTCGTAGCGGAACGAGTATATGTCGCCCACGTCCGGGTTGAGCGTCATCCGCGGCAGCGGCCTTGGCTCGCGCGCTAGTTGCAGCTTGGCTTGGTCGAGATGATTCGAGTACAGGTGTAGATCGCCGAACGTGTGAATAAACTCGCCCGGCTTCAGTCCGCACACCTGCGCCACCATCAGCAGCAACAGCGAGTACGACGCGATGTTGAACGGCACACCGAGAAACAGATCCGCGCTGCGCTGATACAACTGGCAGCTCAACACGCCGTCGGACACGTTGAACTGCATCAGCGCGTGGCAAGGCGTCAGCGCCATCTGGTTGAGTTCTCCGGCGTTCCACGCGCTGATAATGTGCCGCCGGCTGTCCGGGTTGTTTTTCAGCCCTTCGATTAGCCGGTCAACCTGATTCACCGAGCCGCCATCCGGTGCGCGCCAGTCGCACCACTGCGCGCCGTACACCCGGCCAAGGTCGCCGTTCCCGTCCGCCCACTCGTCCCAAATCGTCACCCCGTTGTCATTGAGATATTGGACGTTCGTGTCGCCCTTTAGGAACCACAGCAACTCGTGGATGATCGAGCGCAAATGCAGCTTCTTCGTCGTGAGCACGGGGAAAGTTTCACCGACCGGAAACCGCGCCTGCGCCCCGAATACCGACAGAGTGCCGGTGCCGGTGCGGTCGCCCTTGGCCCTGCCCTCAGCCAAAACCAGCCGCAAAAGATCAAGATACTGAACCATGCGCGCGCAGTGTAAACCACTCTCGCCCACCCGGTCGAGAGCGGGCGTCAATCGAGCGTGCGGAGCACGGCTTGGGCGGCTCGAGTAGCGGCTCCGCTTTTGCCGAGTTTGGAGGCAACGAGGCTAAGTCCGTCGAGGATGCGGGTGCGTTCGCCCTTGTCCCGCAGCAGGCGCAGGCTGGCCTTGGCGAGGTTGTCGGCGTTGGCTTCCGATTGGAGGAACTCGGGAAAGAGTTCCTCGTCGGCGAGCAGATTGGGCATGGCGAGGTACGGCACTTTCAGGAACATCCGGCCGAGCGAGTAGGTCAGCGGGCTGGTCTTGTAGAGCACGACGGTGGGCACGCGGAACCAAGCGCACTCCATCGTGACCGTGCCGGAGGAGGCGATGGCGAGGCTCGCCTGGCCAAGCGCGTTGGCCAGGCCGCCAACCTGTGTGTCGATTTCGGTGCCGGTCGGGATGTGCCGCTTGGCCAACTCGTGCATCTCGCCGCTGGGCAGCACCATGCGGAGGCGTGTCTTTATTTTCTCTGAAAAAATTACAGCCGCCTCGAGCATCACCGGCAGGTGCTTGTCGATCTCGCGGCGGCGGCTGCCGGGCAGCAGCAGTACTGTTGGCTGCTCGGCGAATAGGTCAGGGTCGAGCGGCACAGATTTTTCGCCCGGCTTTGCCAGGGGGAAACGATCGACGAGCGGATGGCCAACGAACTCGACAGGGAACTCAGGCACGCGCTCGGCGTACCAGTCTTTCTCGAAGGGGAAGATAGAGAGCATCAGGTCGATGTTGTTGGCAATCTGGTGCACGCGGCCCTCATCCCACGCCCAGAGTTGCGGCGAGACGTAACAGATGATCTTCGGCTGCCACTCCCGGAACGCGCCGCCGCCCGTTGCGTTGTATCGGCGGATTGCCTTGGCGAAGCGCAGGTTGAAACCGGGATAGTCGATCAGCACGATAATGTCCGGTTCGCGCCGGGTCGCCAACTCGAGCAGGTGGCGGAACAGACGGCGAAACTTGAAGTAGTTTTTCAGCACCTCCCAGATGCCGACTACGGCGTGCTCGCTCAGGTCGAACTCCGGTCGCAGCGCGGCGGCCTCCATTTTCGGGCCGCCTGCGCCGATGAAGTCGATCTCGCCGCCGCCCGGCTCGTCGCGCATGGCCTTTATCAGCTCCGCACCGAGCGTGTCGCCGCTGGCTTCGCCGGCAATCAGCAGGACGGTTTTGCATCCGTCACTCATCAGGCTTCTCCGAAAGCGGCCGCCGGTTCTGGCAGGTCGCGGTCGATTTCCTCCAGCCGATAGCCGAAGCCTGGCCCGGTGAGCGTGCTCAAATTGATCCGTCCGTCGCGCCGCCGATAAATCCCACCGTGCACCATGGCCTCTGCCACTGATGCTTCCGGATAAAACTGCATGCTGTTCGTCTCGACGCCCATGATTGTGCCGACTCGCGCGGCCAATTGCACGTGCGGAATCTGCGCCAGCATCGGGTT
>JASLKI010000119.1 GCA_030747575.1 Verrucomicrobiota bacterium
GGAGTCGGTCGAGTTGCTCGACCCGTCCGATTTCCCGACGATGCGCAAGCATGGTCTCATGTGCGCCATGGTCAGTTTCCCAACCGGCACGCTCAAGGACGGCAAAACCAGGGTCGGCGGTATTGGCAAGGCATTCAACCGCCTGGAGCATCACGACACGCTGGTGGAGGTTTACGGGCAGCGCATCAAGGAGACCGCCAATGCCGGGCTGAAAAACCTCATCTGTTTTTCCGGCAACCGCGACGGCATGGACGACGAGGTCGGCCTGAAAAACTGTGCCATCGGCATCAAGCGCATTCTGCCTATCGCCGAGAAACACAACGTGACCATCTCGATGGAGCTGCTCAACAGCCGCGTCGACCACAAGGATTACATGTGCGACCGCACACCGTGGGGTGTCGCGCTCTGTGAGGCAATCGGGTCGGAGCGTTTCGGACTGCTTTATGACATTTACCACATGCAGATCATGGAAGGGGATGTCATCCGCACAATCCGAGATAATCACAAGTACCTTTACCACTATCACACTGGCGGGAACCCAGGCCGCAACGAGATTGACGAGACGCAGGAGCTGAACTATGCGGCGATCATGCGGGCAATCCTCGCCACCGGCTACAAGGGCCACGTTGGACAGGAATTCATTCCCAAGCGCAAGGACAAACTCTCCTCGCTTGAGCAGGGTGTGCGCATCTGCGATGTTTGATCAATGAGCAGCATACTTCCTGACGCCAAGCGGGAGGCCATTGCCGCCGTAGTCAGCCAGACGGTTCGCGAGGCGAGTGTGTACGATATTCACACGCATCTCTATGACCCTGCGTTCGGCGAGTTGCTGCTTTGGGGAATCGACGACCAGTTGGTGTATCACTATCTCGTTGCGGAGGCATTTCGGCATTTTGACATCGGCTACGAGGCGTTCTGGCGCTTGGCCAAGGAGGAGCAGGCGCAGATGATTTGGGATGCGCTGTTTGTCGAGAACTCGCCGTTGTCCGAAGCGTGCCGGGGTGTGTTAACGGCGCTCAATCGGCTTGGCCTGGACGCCAACCAGCGCGATCTGCCATCGATTCGTAAGTGGTTTGCCGAGCAGGATTCGGGCGACTACATCACGCGCTGCATGGATGTGGCCAAGGTCAGGACAATCTGCATGACCAACTCGCCGTTTGACGAGTTGGAGACGCCGAAGTGGGACGCTGGCTTCGAGCGGGACGAACGGTTCACCTCGGCGCTGCGGATCGACCCGCTGCTGCTCGATTGGGATGCCACTGTGCTGCGCCTGGCCGGTGCCGGCTATGAGGTGCAGACAGATTTCTCGGGTAGAACGATGGAGGAGGTGCATCGGTTCCTGCGCGACTGGGCCAAGCGCATGGACGCGCTGTACGTGATGGTGTCGCTGCCGCCGGCGTTCGAGTACCCGGCCGACACCCAGTGCTCAAGACTGATCGACGGCGCGATACTGCCGTTCTGCAGGGAGAGTGGCCTGCCTTTTGCGCTGATGATCGGTGTGAAGCGCGGCGTGAACGCGGCAATGCAGCTGGCCGGCGACGGCGTCGGCAAGCCGGACTTGGCCAGCCTCGAGAACCTCTGCTCTGGCCATCCTGACAACAAGTTCCTCTGCACGGTGCTGTCTCGCGAGAGTCAGCATGAGTTGTGCGTCATTGCCCGCAAGTTCCGCAATCTACATGTCTTCGGCTGCTGGTGGTTCACCAACATTCCGAATGTGATCGAGGAGATGACGCGGATGCGGCTCGACCTGATCGGCATGAGTTTCACCGCGCAGCACTCTGACGCCCGCGTGCTTGACCAGATTATTTACAAGTGGGACCACTCACGGGAGATCATCGCTGGCGTGCTGAGGGAGAAGTACCTGAACCTGGCCGCCACCGGCTGGGAGCCAAGCGAGGTGGAGATTCAGCGTGATGTCGAGGGACTGTTCGGCGCGTCGTTCCAGCGTTTTTTGGGCAGATGATATTTCGCGATTGGCTAAGCGTCTGGTCAAAGCCGCTTGACGGGGCGATTGCCGCTGAATAGCTTCACCGAGCCGCCGAGTTCCGGCGTACTGACTTTTTTCCATGAAATTGAAACAGCTTAGTTGTTTTGCTGCCGGGTTGCTCGCCGGGGCAGCGACGCTCACGGCCAAGCCGGTTCTCGTGAACGGTGGGAAGGATCTCAAGCATTTGGCCAAGATTGAAAACAAGCTCAACGATGGTGGCGCCGAGATCGACTTGACTGTGGTGGAACGGTCGCCTGGTCGGCCGATCGGTTATCTCGAGATGGCACAAGCTGGCAAGTTCACGAACCCGGCTTTGTGTGCTGCATGGTACTCGGAGCGGCATCAACCCAGCACGGGCGTGTACACGGTCTCCGACGAGGTCATGCTTGTCGGTGCCGAGGATATTTACGATGGTGTCAGCGGCGTGATCGGCTGGTTGGATTCCGAGTCCGGTGTCGGTATCTCTTTTACGGTCAATCATTACGACGGTTTTCAGGTGGGCACGGTTTCTTTTCTGACCGACGACCTCGACGCCAACCGGTCGCTCGACGGATTGTTCGAGTTGAACGGCTCGCCTGCGCGGGCGACCATCGATTCCACCTTTTCTGGCAAGGGGTCGTACGACGGCTCCAAGTGGGTCAGGATGGAATTGGCGTTTTCCGCCCCGACAGAAGAGGACAAGGCGGCTCTTGAGGATGTCACAGCAAGAATCACGGCGACCGTGTTCAAGACTGGAGAAAAAATCGTTGAGGGAACTCGTGAGATTGTCCTGCTCACCAACCTGCCCATACCGGAGGGAAGCAAGCATCGGTTCGGTTATTTTGGCTACTGGGACAGCTTATGGGAGGAGGGGAACAAGGTTGCAATATACAGAAATCTAAAGATCGATGGTGAGCTCTACAACTCGCCGCCAACCATCGAACCGATCGATGACTTGACCATTAATGAGAATGGAACCGGGGAAGTAGTTGTCCTGATCGATGACCTCGAGTCGAGTTCATCCAAGCTCGAGATGAGCGCTGAATCATCCAACCCGGTGCTGTTGCCTGTGGAAGGGATTGCCATTGATCCATACGGCTCCGAGCGAACCTTGACCATCACGCCCAGCGCAAATGCCCACGGCGAGGCTGTCATCACCATTTCTGTCAGCGACGGAGTGGATCAGTACTCGAGAGCATTCACATTGACGGTCAACGAGGTGAACGATCCTACGATCCTTTCTGTTGCGCGGGGCGGTAACGGTGAATTAACCGTGGAGTGGGTTGGCGGAGGCGTGCTGCAGTCCAGTACCGACCTGAAAAGTTGGCAGGCTGTCGAAGGCGCCTCCAGCCCGTTCCCGGCCGATCCGGCAGAGGCGCGGAAATACTTTCGAGTGATTTTGGAGTGACGCCCTTGGCCAGGCACCTGTCCTACTCCGCGTAGGCGTCCATCCCTTCGCAGGTGCAGACCGGGTTCCGGTCACCGTGGACGCTGTCGATGCGGTTGACCGGCGGCCAGTATTTTTGCTTCCGCAATCCCGTCACCGGGAACACCGCCTGTTCGCGGCTGTACGGCCGGTTCCATTCACCCGCCACGTCGTCGGCCGTGTGCGGCGCGTTCTTGAGCAGGTTGTTTTCCGCGTCCGTCTCTCCGTTCTCGATCGCCATGATCTCGGCGTGAATGGAGATCATCGCATCGCAGAAACGATCCAACTCGGCCCTCGGCTCGCTCTCGGTCGGTTCGACCATCATCGTCCCGGCGACCGGCCACGAGATCGTTGGGGCGTGAAAACCGTAATCCATTAGCCGCTTGGCCACATCCTCGACTGAGACCTTCCCGAACTGCCGCAAATCGACGATGCACTCGTGGGCCACGAGGCCGTTTTTCCCCCGGTACAGGATCGGGAATGTGTCGGCAAGCTGTTGGGCGATGTAGTTGGCGTTTAGGATGGCCACCTGGGTGGCCTTGGTCAGGTTCTCCGTTCCCATCATCGCGATGTACATCCAAGAGATTGGCAGGATGCCTGCGCTCCCCCATGCCGCCGCCGCGATTGCGCCGCTGTTTTCCTCCAGCGGATTGCCCGGCAGAAACGGCGAAAGATGCTCGGCAACCCCGATCGGTCCGACGCCCGGCCCGCCGCCGCCGTGCGGGATGCAGAATGTCTTGTGCAAGTTCAGATGGCAGACATCCGCCCCGATGCCTCCGGGGCTGGTTAGGCCAATCTGTGCGTTAAGATTGGCGCCGTCCATGTACACCTGTCCGCCGTGCTCGTGGGTGATGGCGCAGATTTCGCGGATGCCTCGCTCGAAAATGCCGTTGGTGGACGGGTAGGTAACCATGATTGCCGCCAGGTTTTCGCTGTGTTCTTCAGCGCGGGCGCGCAGGTCGTCGAGGTCGACGTCGCCGTTGTCGGTGGATTGGCCGCACGTCACCGCCACCACTTTCATCCCGGCCATCACGGCGCTGGCCGGGTTGGTTCCGTGCGCCGACATCGGGATCAGGCAGACGTTGCGTTGCGTATCGCCGCGGCTTTCGTGGTAACGGCGAATTGCCAGCAACCCGGCGAACTCGCCCTGCGAGCCGGCGTTGGGCTGGAGCGACACGGCGGCGAAGCCGGTGATTGCGGCCAGCCAGCCTTCGAGCTGCTCAAAAAGTTTATGGTAGCCCAGCGCCTGGTCAACCGGCGCGAACGGGTGAAGAGCGGCAAAGCCTGGCCAACAGATCGGGAACATTTCGGCTGCGGCGTTGAGCTTCATCGTGCACGAGCCAAGCGGAATCATCGACGTCGTGAGCGAGAGATCGCGCGCCTCCAGCTTCTTGAGATAGCGCAGCATCTCTGTCTCCGAGTGGTGCCGGCTGAAAACCGAGTGCGTGAGAAAATCCGAAGTGCGCCGCAGCGACTCGGGAATGGCAATCGCCTCAGCGACGGTCAACTGAAAGCCCACCGCTTGGCCACCGTTGAAAACCGCCAGCAAATCGGCCAAGTCGGCCGGTGTCACTGTTTCGTCGAGCGCGATGCTGACACGCCCGGTGCCGAGTTGCCGAAGGTTGATCCGCCGTTTCTCTGCCTCGGCAATCACGCTGTCCGCCGCCTGCCCAAGCGCGACAGTGATCGTGTCGAAAAAATGCTCCGACTCCACCGCTTGGCCAAGCTGCCGCAAGCCGTTGGCCAACGCCTTGGCTTGGGCGTGGACGCGTCCGCCGATTTGCCGCAACCCGTCGGGGCCGTGGTAGACGGCGTACATTGAGGCGATGTTGGCCAGCAACGCCTGCGCGGTGCAGATGTTGCTCGTGGCCTTGTCGCGGCGGATGTGCTGCTCGCGTGTCTGCAACGCCAGCCGCAGGGCAGGGCGGCCGTTCGCGTCCTTGGACACACCGACGATCCGGCCTGGCAGCCGCCGCTTGTGTTTGTCCCGTGTGGCGATGAACGCCGCGTGCGGGCCGCCGTAGCCCATCGGCACGCCGAAACGCTGCGCGCTG
>JASLKI010000120.1 GCA_030747575.1 Verrucomicrobiota bacterium
CATGTTTGGCCCGTCAGCCCGCCACGGCAACGAAATCAGTGCACGGATGTTCGGCACGAAAAAAGGCCGCCGCTACCCGGTGTTCGGCATCGCGTTGAACGGCGTCAACGGCTACCGACTGCAGGTCGCCCCGGCCAAGCGTGCGATCGAGTTGCTCAAGGGCAGTGCCGTCGTGGCCAAGGTGCCGTTTCGCTGGGGCGGCGGCGAGTGGGTTCGACTGGCGCTGAGGGTCGAGCAAACCGGCGCTGCCGAATGGACGGTCAGCGGGCGGGTTTGGGCCGACGATAAAAAGGCACCAACCAAGCCCACCATCACGCACAAGGAAGCCAAGGAACCGCGCAACGGCAAACCCTCCATTTGGGGAAGCCCCTACTCCGGCACCCCTATTCGCTATGACGACATCGTCGTCAAAAAAACCGCCAAGTAACCGGCTCGCTGTTTTCCTGCTGGCGCTTGGCATTACTGCGCCGCTTGGCAACGCGGCGCAGGTCGAGTTGCGGCTCGCGATTCCCGAGGCGCCGTTTCACGTCATCGGCGACCCGGTGCCACTGCGCTGGGAGTTCGTCAATCGCGGCGATCAACGACTGGCCTTCATGTGGGAGGGCTGCTGCCGGTTGAACGGCCGCGTCACCGCAACGCTTGGCCAACTCACCCTTCACTCTGATCCGGCGACTTCCGCCGCACAGTTGACGGCACACCGATTCGCTCGCGCCGCGCGACTGCTCCCCGGCAAGCCGGCCGTTTTCGAGACGAACCTCGGTGACTGGCTCAACATCGACCGCTCCGGCGAATACAAACTCACCGCCCGATACACCGGCCTGCTCGACAACCAACAGCCGCAAGTCGGACGCGGCTGGCAACTCTGGAAAAACTCCGCCACGGCCGAGCCAATCCACGCCACGCTGCTGACCCCGAGCGACTACATCGCCAAGCGCAACCAAGCCGAGATTGCGCTTCGACTCGACGGCCCCGATCGATTGCTCCCGATCGATCCGACGATGCTCGAATTGAAACTGCTCAACTTGTCCGAGACACCCAAGACAATCCATTGGCCAAGCGACTTTGCGCTTTGGTTTTTGGATGCCACCGGCGAGCGTTCACCGCTGGCTCCCACAAGCATTCGCGCCGCCTCGGAGAAACTGGTGCTCGCAAAAAATCAACGCTTGGCCAAGCGAATCGAGATCGCCCCGGGCGCATTTGATGGCCAGTCACTTGAGCAGTATCGACTGTTTGCCGATTATAAAACAGCCACAAGCCGGACGCCCTCCAACGCCGTGCCACTCGACTGGCAGTTGAACGTCGCCGACTTGCTACAACTCATCCACTTGGGCTCCGGCGGCGCGAAAACCGGCCTGCGAAACCGACCACTGAAATTGATGCGCCTTCACCTCGGCGAACTTAGGCAAAAGCTAGGCCAAGTGCCTGCATCAGATTTAAATGAAAAAGGCAAAAAACTGCTGAAAGAATTACAACTCGCCGCAGCGCTGAAACCTTTTTCCAAAAAACCGGGCCTTGTGACCGTGAAACTCCGAATCACCAACGACGGATCAATTCAGTTTGCTGATGAAGCGCTTAGCAAAGCGTTTCAGGGTAAAAAGCCAATCGCAGA
>JASLKI010000121.1 GCA_030747575.1 Verrucomicrobiota bacterium
GCGTGGAAGGCGCCCAAGGCGGCCGGCGTGATGGTGGAACTGGCCGACAACGGCGCGTGGCCCTCGTCAGGCAGCCCGGAGCGGCGCTATTACAGCGGCAAAAACACCTCCGACTGGCAGGCTACCCGCGTGTCGGAAAAACGGCCGACCGACTGGACGATGGTCACGCGGGATTTGTGGAAGGATTTCGGCGATATGACGCTGACCGGCATCGCCCCCACGGCATTGGGTGGCGCGGTGTGGTTCGACCGGATCGAGCTGTTACGAGTACCGGACGAGTGACTTGGGCAAGTTAGGCGATCAGCCCTTTTCGTACAGGACAACGATCAGCACATCTGACGCAGCGGCGACATTGCTATTTAGCGAGGTTCCCGACTTGGCAGCCGGGTTGTAGCTCTGAGTGGCGATGTTGCCGGTCACCTGGATGATCTTGGCTCCTTCGCTCTCCGCCCAGACGTTGATCTGCTGCTCGAGTGCCTCGACCTCGGTTTCCAGCCCCTTGAAAAGCTTGACGCGTTGCATGATATGAATCGGTTATTCCCGCAGCATCAGCAGGTTGTCGGTGGAGGATTCACCGACGATCTTCAAATGGTATGGCGGGGAAAGTTTGCTGTCAGCGCCGCGCATGAGCACCGCGCTGTACTCGTAGTCGAACTTGAAATGGTAATTGATGACCTTGGTGCCCTCAGGAATCGGTACCAGCGTCTCCCAGCGACCCTCCGTTAACTGGGTTCTGCGCATCGGGAAAGCCTGATTATTGAAAATGACGATCGGCTTCATGGAAGCTGCATCTAGCGCGCGCTGGTTGCTCCGAAACATCGCCTCGACCGTGTACAAGCCGGTTTGGCTCCGTGGAAGCGAGCGGGGGGTGAGATTCGTGATGGTGCTGGTGGTGCACCCCACCATCAGGAATCCCAGCACACAAATGGAACAAAACCACCTCATCAACGACGGCCAGAATCCTGCGACATCTGACGATGGCTTGTAAAGCCCGCAATTACTCACCAGGAGGCGTGGGTTAGAAAAAACAGGATCAGCAGAATCGCCGCCACCACCCAAAGCCAGTGCAATTTGCTGCCCCGAGGCCGACCGCCCTGCCCGAACTCTCGTGACACGAAGTCATCGTAGTCGAACTCCTCCTCCGGCAGTTGGGTGGACTCGTATTGCGCCTCGTCGGCCCAGCCGGTGTCCGGGCAGGCGCCGCACTCAGGGCAGGCACGCGCCTTGGCCGGAAGATCAATGCCGCAGTTCGGGCATTCGTCGGGACTCATAGGGAGCGCTTGGCCGGGCGGCCAGTCAGTTCATCTTCGAGCGGCGCATCGGCAGGCGGCCGATCCAGCCCGGTTTCATCCGCATCGCCGGATCCTCGAACACAACCGGGTCAACACTCCAAATCGAAGCCAGCACCGGCAGCCGGTCCACGTTCGCGCCCACAGTCTCCCATTGCTGGTACGAACCGTCGTCTCCGTCCGCGAGATAATCAAAACAGCGCATACCGGTCTTCTCTTCGGCGAGCGTCGGCTTGCCCTGGTTCCACGCCGTCTCGCCAACCCACGCGTAGGCGCGCGCAACCTGCCGGTCGATGAGCTTGGCCCAGGCATGGTGTCCCAGCGCCGGGTTGCCGTGGAAATACTGAACATGCCCCAGCCGGTCGCTCATGTTGGCAAGAAAACGATAACAGGCGTCGATGTCCTCCCCGGGCCCGGGCAACTGCCGCCCCGTGACCACCACCCAGCCGTTGACCGGCGGCGAAACAAACAGCCGCTCCGCATCGGGATCCGCCATCGCCTCGGCACAGGCGCACGGGTACAGTTCACCAAGGCCCATCGAGCGGGCGACATCCTCCGGGTTGCGCGACCGAACCGCCAGCCACGTACGCGGGCGGCTGAAGATCGACGGCGACCATCGCTGCCGCACGCTGCGCGCGAACGTGATCTCGTCCAGCCGCAACTGCCGCGCGCGCCGGCGGCCAAGCGCATAAAAAAGCGCCGCAACCGCCCACACAAAAACAAAGGGGCCAAGGATGAGAAGCATCGTCATCATCGGAAAACCAAAGACTGCCCCGCTTGGCCCAGCCGAGCAAACGAAAAGGAACCAACAGTGCTTTCCATTCGCTTGGCCAAGCGCTAAATTTTTGCCGACAAAATGACCATCATCACCGACGAACGCTGCACGGCTTATCACTCGCCCGGGCATCCGGAGCGGCCGTTCCGCGTCAACGGCCCCGTCAAAAAACTCAAGTTACAAACCGACCTCAAGCTCCAGTGGATTAAGCCGGAACCCGCGCCCAAAGCCAAGGTGCTGTACGCCCACACGACCAACCACTTCCAGCGCCTGGCCGAGTCGCACGATTTCGACGGCGACACCGCCTACCACGAAGGCATCCGCGACCACGCCCTTCGCAGCGTCGGCGGCGCGCTCAAGGCGCTCGATCTCGCCAAGGCTGGCAAGCCGAACTTTAGCCTGTTGCGTCCGCCGGGGCATCACGCCACGAAGGAACGCGCGATGGGGTTTTGCTACCTCGGCTCGGTCGCCATCGCAGCGCTAGAAGCCAAGGCGACCGGCTCGAAAAAAGTCGCCGTGTTGGACTTCGACGTGCATCACGGCAACGGCACCGAAGACATCCTGGCCAATCGCGACGGAGTAGCATTCTTTTCCATCCACCAACACCCCGCCTACCCCGGCACCGGCACCGAGTCGTTTGATAACTGCCGCAACTACACCGCCCGGCCCAATCTGCCGCGAGAGGATTACCGCAAGGTCGCCGAGCGCGCTGTCGCCGATCTCAAGGCGTACAGCCCCGATGTCGTCATCGTCTCCGCTGGATTCGACGCCTACGCCGGCGACCCGCTCTGCAACCAGAAACTAAGCGCGGAAGACTTCCGGTGGTTCGGCAAAACGCTCGCCTGCCTCGGCGTGCCGGTGGCCAGCGCGATGGAGGGCGGCTACAGCGACGACCTCCCCGACCTCGTGCTCTCCTATCTGCGAGGCCTCACTGGCAAGTAAAAACCTGTCGTCTTCGACAGCGAGCCGCTCTACATTTCGGCCGTGGCATACGAGTTCAAATTCGTCCGCGCTGTCGAGTTTTCCGAGACCGACATGGCCGGCATCGTGCATTTCTCCAACTACTGCAAATACATGGAGGCAGCCGAGCACCGCTTTTTCCGCTCGATCGGCTACTCGATCGTCGCGGACCAAACCGGCCCGCGGGTCGGCTGGCCACGAGTTCACGTTGAATTCGACTACAAAAAGCCGCTGCGCTTCGAGGATGAAATCGAGATTCACCTGCTCGTCGCGAGGCTGCGCTCCAAGTCGATAACCTACAAATTCCGGATCAACAAAATCAACGGCGACCAGTGCGAACTTGCCGCCACCGGCGAGATGACCGCTGTCTGCGTCTCAATCGCCAAACAAGGCACTATGAAAGCCTGCTCCATCCCGGCCGAGATCGCCGCCCAAATCGAGGTCGCTCCTACCGGGTTGCTCGAGGACTGACCCGTGCCCGGACTACTTGGCATCGAGTGCGGCGCCACCCACACCGTCGCATTGCACGAGAGCGGCGGCCAAGTCGTCATCGCCGGGTTCGGCCCGGCCAACCTCCGGCTGCTCAACGACACGCAGTTGCTCAGGCATCTCCGGCAGATCGCCAAGCAATTCGCCAAGCCAAGCGCCGTCGCCATCGGCATGGCCGGCGCCCGCACTCCCGCCGATAAACTGCGACTTCGCTGCGCCGCTACCCGCGCTTGGCCAAGCGCCGCCATCCACGCCACCAACGATCTCGAAACCGCCCTCGCTGCCGACACCCAGCGCAAACCGACCACCCGCGTGCTCGTGCTCAGTGGCACCGGCTCCTGCTGCTTCGGCCAGTCGCCCGACGGCGCCACGGCCAAGATCGGCGGCTGGGGTCACATCCTCGGAGACAAAAGCAGCGGCTACGAAATCGGCCTGCGCGCCCTCAAGGCTTGCGTGTTTTATCTCGACCGCGACGGCACGTGGTCGACGCTTGGCCAACGGCTGCTTCGCCGGTTGCAGCTCAACTCCCCCGAGCAGCTCATCGACTGGGTCGCCCAAGCCGACAAGGCCGAAGTCGCTGGCTTGGCCCGCGAAGTGTTCGCCGCATGGGCTAAGCGCGACAAAATCGCCGGCGACATTCTCGATGGCGCCGCCAGCACATTGGCCAAGGACGCCTACGCGTGCGCCAAAAAACTCGCCGGGGAAACCGGCCCGGTTCGTTTTTTGTTATCCGGCGGTGTCCTGCTCAAGCAGCCCAAGTTCGCCGCCAAGGTCGCCAAAGCCATCTGCGCCCTCCGGCCCGGCTCACAAGTCGCCACGCTGAAAAACGAAAGCTGCACCGGCGCACTCAACCTCGCCCGCCGCCTGGCCAAGCGCCCTCCGGCCAAGCCAAGCGCCACCGTCTGGGCCGACAACTCGGCCATCCCTGTGCCCGACCTCGCCCAGCTTGACCAAGCGCCGACCGAGCAGCGACATCCTCGCTCGATGCAACTCGACCGCATGCCGCTTGGCCAGGCCATCGACCTGTTCCTCAGCGAGGACAGCCAACTCCCCGCCGCCATCGCCCGCGAGAAAAACAAAATCGTGCGTGTGATCGGCTGGGTGCGCGATGCGTTTCAAAACGGGGGGCGGCTTTTCTACTGCGGCGCGGGTACGAGCGGCCGCTTGGGCGTGCTCGACGCCAGCGAATGCCCGCCCACCTTCCGCGTCGACCCGGAGCAGGTGCAGGGCATCATCGCCGGTGGCCAATCGGCGTTGTACCGCTCAATCGAGGGAGCCGAGGACGACCCCGACGCCGGCGCCGAGGCAGTGCGCTTTCACGGTGTCGGAAAAAAGGACGTGTTCATCGGCATCGCCGCCAGCGGACGGACGCCGTTCGTGTGGGGAGGAAACTGGGAGGCCAACCGTCGCGGCGCGAAAACCGCGCTGCTTTG
>JASLKI010000122.1 GCA_030747575.1 Verrucomicrobiota bacterium
CGGTCCTTGAACGAAGCGGTCGGGTTCAGCCCCTCGTACTTCAGGTGCAACTCGATGTCGCCGCCAATCTCGCTGGCCAGGCGGTCGGCGCGAATCAGCGGGGTGTTGCCCTCGAGCAGCGACACGACCGGCGTCGAGTCGTCCACCGGCAGATACTCCGCGTAGCGACGGATCAATCCCTGCCACGCACCTGTTGAGTTGGTGTCGTTCCCGCTCAAGGTCATTCAAATGTTTCCACGCGGATCATCGTCGGCTTGGCCTTGATCGCGGAGAGTCGGGCGATTTTCCTGAGCGCCTGCCGCATCACCAGATCCGATGCATCGTGCAGCATCAGTATCAGCGGCACACTCTCGCCGACGTGCCCCTCCGGCTGTGTCACCGAGCAGATGCCAATCTTCATTTCACCCAGGATTGCCGCGATCTTGGCCAGCGTTCCCGGCCGATCGATCACGCTCAACCGCAAATAAAACGGGCTGACCGCCTTGTCCATCGGCAGAACCGCGCCATCCTGCTCGTGCGGCACAAACGGCGGCACGCGACCCATACTGCCGTTTTTCAAGTCCAGCGCCGCATCGGCGAGATCGCTCAGGACCGCGCTCGCGGTGGCATCTGCACCGGCGCCCTGGCCGTAGTGCAGTGTGTCTCCGACGATGTCACCGCGCACGAGGATGGCGTTGAACACGTCGCTGACGTTGGCCAGCACGTGCGTCTCCGGCACCAGCGCCGGGTGGACGGCGATCTGCACTTTTCCGCCAAGCTTCTTGACGATGCCCAGCAGCTTGATGCAGTAGCCCAGCCGCCGCGCAAACTGAATGTCCAGCGGCGTAATGTGGCGGATGCCCTCGACAAAAATCTGCGACGGCTTCACCCAGAACCCATGCGCCAGCGAGGCGAGAATGCCGGTCTTGTGCTGCGCATCAAATCCATCGACATCGAGCGATGGCTCGGCCTCTGCATAGCCCATCTGCTGCGCGTCCGCGAGCACGTCCTCAAAATCCCTACCCTCAGCCTCCATTTGAGTGAGGATGTAATTGCAGGTGCCATTGAGGATGCCATAAAGCCGCTGGATGCGGTTGCCGCTCAGGCCCTCGCGCAGCGACTTGATGATCGGGATGCCGCCCGCCACCGAGGCCTCGTAATAAAGGTTTCCGCCGTTCTTCTCGACCAGCCGGAAGATCGACTCGCCGTGCGCGGAGATCAGCGCCTTGTTTGCGGTGATGACCGGCTTGCCTAGCTTGAGAGCCTCCGCCACCACCTTACGCGCCGTGGTCGTGCCGCCCATCAACTCCATCACCACGTCGATCTTCGGATCGCGCACCAGCGACTCCCAGTCGCTCGTGACCTGGCCCCTGGACAGGCGCGCCGCACGGGCCTTGCGCGGGTTACGCACCGCCACGCCGCCGAGTGAAAAGCGCACGCCGAGACGCGACCCCATCAACGCGCCGTTGCGGGCCAAGCCCTTCACCACGCCGCTGCCAACCGTGCCGCACCCGACCAATCCTATGTTCACCTTCCGCATTTCCGGGACGCAGAGAGTGACGGCAAACCCCAACCGGCTCAATTTAATTTTGCCATCCACCCACCCGGCCAAGCGCGCCACGGCGAAAAATGCTTTCCCGCCGCCAAGGCTGATTTACGATGCGCCGCCGCAGAGCTTGATGAAAATT
>JASLKI010000123.1 GCA_030747575.1 Verrucomicrobiota bacterium
GCCGTCGACAAACTTCAAGGACTGGGAGTCCTCGTCCCCCCAGGGCATGTGCTCCAAGCGACTGGCGAGTTCAACGGTGAAGCGGGTAACGCCCCTTGACGCAATATGGTTCGACAAAATGACATCATCGCTGAAGCGAAATGCTTCAGGTTGTGAGGCCAGGCTAAGGTGCAGGCGCCCGATGTCAAAATGGCGCCGCCGGTAAGCACAGGCCCCGTAGCCTTGCAAAACATGGCAGGGCGTATGATTGCCTCGTACCGGTTCGAGATGCTGGCCGATATTTGTAAAGTTAAACCCCCTGCTACCAAAAGCGGATTCCGGATGTGCCTGAGCTGCGGTTTGCAATGCCGAAATCGTATCCGGAGGGTACCGAACATCATCGTCAACAGTGATCAAGAGGGTATCCGGATCCGTTTCGACTTCGAGTACCGGCAGAATTTTCATCACCGGCCCCAGGTCATCTACCGGGTGCAGGAGGGTCACCTGCAACGCATCATCTAGCCAATCGGGGATTATATAAGCATCACGGTTGCGATAGCGCTCCGGCAGGTTGAGGTACACAGCGTCGGGCGAAGTGAGCTGGCTAAACAGTGCATCCAGCACCAGGGGTAGATGCTGCATGCGCTGGGGCGAGGTTGTCAGGGTTAGAACCGTGCGCGTCACGGGAGGTTCGTATCACGAATAACAAGAGAGCGCAGCATTCCTGGGTGCCTCTCTTCTTTTTTAAAATAAATTAAGCAGGAATGTGTTGGTTTTGAAAATTTCATTTGAAATGCCAGGAGGTTCTTGTTTTTCAGATGGTCTGAACAAATTTTCCACGTGAGAATTGATTTGGGCAAATTAATCTTTTCGCGAGGAGAGAAAGAAGTTTTTACGCTTTGTGAATTATCTGTACTTGCACATTTTTTGTTTATGTAAAATATACCCGTTACACCGTTGAAATGTTAAAAAGACGATTTTTTAAGAGTGATTCCATAGTGAACTGTTTTTTCACTATAAGTTTTACAACCATATTCTTGACCACATCATTAATAGGTTATGCTGCGGATGGATTCATCCATCCCGGGTTGCTCCATAGCAGGGAGGATATCGCCCGGATGAAGGAGGCAGTTGCTAAAAAGCTGGGCCCGATTTATGAGGGCTTCAAGATTTTGGAGCAAAGCCCCAATGCCAAGGCGAACTACAAAATGCGGGGGCCGGTTGAGGAGTGGGGACGCGCGCCTAACATCAATACCGGCATCGCTCAAAGTGATGCCAAGGCGGCTTATCAAAACTCGCTCATATGGGCAACTACCGGCAAAAAAGCCCATGCCGACAAGGCGATTGAAATTATGAACGCTTGGGCCCGCACCTTGAAAAAAGTGAGTGGTATCGACGGTGTGCTCGCGGCCGGATTGCAGGGTTTCAAGTTTGCCAATGCGGCCGAGATTCTGCGTTACACCAACTCCGGTTGGACGGAGATCGAGGCCAAGCGTTGCGAGAAATCGTTTATGGAAGCATGGCATCCGACGATTGAGCACTACGCTTATTTCGCAAACGGAAATTGGGGGGCGGCGGCACTACAAACCAACATGGCGATTGCAGTGTTTTGCAATGATCGTGAATTATTTGAGAATACTGTGCGGTACGCCGTGAACGGAGCCGGCAACGGCAGCATCCCTCACATGATCGTCTATCCGACCGGCCAATGTCAGGAGACAACTCGTGCTCAACATTACGCTCAACTTGGCCTTGGCCTGCTTGGGGGCGCCGCCGAAGTCGCTTGGAACCAAGGTGTTGACCTTTACGGCTGGGGCGACAACCGCATTCTGAAGGGCTTCGAGTATACCGCAAAATACGGCCTCGGCGAAGAGGTGCCGTATCAACATTACCTCGATCGCACCGGCAAATATGGATTCAGAGGTCGACACAACAACTATAACAAAATCTCCACAGTCAGTCGCGGCAACTTTTGGCCCATTTTCGAGCGCTCCTACCATCATTATGCAAATCGCCGAGGCGCTCCAGCACCCTATTCAGCGAAGGTGGCTGAAATGAAGCGGCCGGAAAACCACAGTCACGATCATGTCGGGCTGGGCACGCTCGTGCATTGGCGGCCGCAACTGAACCAAGGCAAAGCAAACCAAGCTCCCGGCACCCCAGCGGGGCTCGTTGCGCGGACTACCGATCAGGGGATCAACCTGACGTGGGTAAAGTCGGTCGATCCTGTAAGTTGCACCGATGCGGAAAATTATTCAATTCACCGTGCGACCAAATCCGGTGGACCGTACCAAGCAATCGCCGAAAAGGTCCCTAAACCTGAATTTCACGACACGGACTTACAGCGTGGCAACCTCTATTTCTACGTTGTCAAAGCGGCGAATAAAACAGGCGTCAGCGCTGCTTCGGCCGAACTCCCAGCCAGCGTGGCATTGCCGGGCCCTTGGCTGAGCATGGACATCGGCAATGTTGGAGCTTCCGGATTCACGGAATTTAACGGCAATAACTTCACGCTCGAAGGCGAAGGCAATGATATTAATGGTCCAAGTGACAAATTTCATTTCGCTTTCGCTCCCTTTACCGGAGAAGGAACCATCACCGCGCGGGTCATTCGCCCCATGAGTTCACAATGGACCAAGTCCGGAGTGATGATGCGGGAAAGCCTTGATGCCGATTCACGCCACGCATCCGTTTTGCTATTGCCACATTGGAGTGGAGCCTTGGTCACTCGAACGGGAACCGGAGGCGAAACAAACACCCATGGCAAGAGGCGATTGAGCGAAAAACATATCATCAAAAAGAACCGACTTAGTACCCCTTACTGGGTTCGGCTCATCCGTTTCCGCAACCGATTCACGGGGTATATGTCGCCCGACGGATTTCATTGGCAAGAACTCGGTTCCACCGAAATCCCAATGAAACGAAAATTTTATATCGGGCTGCCGGCCTATTCTCAACTCGAAAAAGTCACCACCACCGTCACTTACGACAACGTCAGCATTCCCACCTGGCGGATGAGCGACGGCGACAGAATCATCACCGCCCGTCCCGAGCCGCGCTGGCATAAGTCTGCCTGGCTGGAGCGGCATAACTCTATCAACAAACGAGTCAAGAAAGGAAATGTCGACCTTCTCATGATCGGCGACTCGATCACCCACTGGTGGGATAAAGCCGGCAAAAAAGTCTGGGGGCAATATTACGCCAATCGCGACGCCGTAAATTTAGCGATTAGCGGCGACCGCACGGAACATGTTTTATGGAGACTCGAAAACGGCAACATCGACGGCATCTCACCCAAACTGGCGGTGCTGATGATCGGCACCAATAACCACATGAGCAGCCCGCCCAAAGTCACCGCCCGAGATATTCGGTTAATCGTCAAACAACTCAGGTCAAAACTGCCGAAAACCAAGGTTCTTGTCCTAGCAGTCTTCCCACGTGGCGGAGGAGATGACGACGGAGCAAGGCGAATTAACATGACCGTCAATGAACTCATCGCAGACCTCGGCGATGGCAAAATGGTGTATCACCTAAACATCAACGAAGCATTTCTCGACGGTCGCAGACTCCGCCATAATCTCATCCCCGACGGCACACACCCGAACGAAAAAGGCTACGCTGCTTGGGCCGAAGCCATGGAACCCACTCTCGCAAAACTGCTAGGCGAAGAGCCGATTATTCCAGGTGACTAATGTGTTTCGATAGGCAAAATGCTAAACCAATGCCATGACACGATTTGGGCCCCCTGACCCATCTTTGATTTTGGGCTGCCCAACAACCACGGTCGCTCCCACGGCGGGGACATCGTCCAGATTGTTGACGTTCTCAATGCCCCATCTTTCGTCTCCAAGCCACGCGTAGTGAACATCGCTTTCTGGTGAATGTAAATTGTCGAAAGAAAACGTATCCACCGCAATGGAAACGACATCCCGTTCCTTCTTGATAAACTCAATCGCATCAATGTGAAATGCAGGTTGACGATGCTCTCCTTTGTCGTTGAGACTTTTGAATTTGGGAGTGTTCACATGTTTTGCCCAACCGCTATTCATCGCGAGGCATGCGCGTTTTGGGATCGGTCCGTGTTTGCTTTCCCAAGCATTGATATCTTCAAGTGTCAGCAGAGCCAAGGGGTCCACCGTAGACTTGGCTTTTATATCGATCACCGCCAATGGCAAAACCAAATCCTCCGCAGGGATTTGATCCACGGTACTTCCCTCAGAAAAATGACTAGGCGCATCCATGTGAGTCCCTACATGTTCCCAGTATGAAACCTTATTTAGGTTAATTTTAACCTCCTCATATTTCATGATGCGCTCCACCTCCACTATCGCAGGAGGTGAAAAAGTTTTCGTTCCAAAGGTCTTTTCCACTCCCGGAATAAACCATGCCGGAAAATCCGGATGAAGAGTATGACTTAGGTCGACCACTCTGGAAAAGGTCACAGGCTTGTGGGTTTTGTTTTTACTTTTTTGTTTTGCAGCGGTCACTTGCCCTGTGGACGCAAGAACTCCAGCTGCTCCAAAACTTTTAAGAAGATTTCTTCGTGAAATTCTCTTACGAACATTTTCAATTATGTTAGGTGAGCACATGATCGTGTTTATTTTAAGTTTTATATGAAACTGCGTAGGAATCTGATTAAATTAAGCGAACTTTGGCAAGATTAATGATTCGGATGGTAGGTAGGCACCCAAAAAAGCTTTGATTTAAATGTTACCGCAGAACTAGATTCGTCAGCGTTTATGTAGAAGAGCGGTTTAACTGATAATAGTCCTTCAATTCTTCACGCGTTCCAGTTTCCATTTTCTCCTAAAAAATAGCATTGTAATCTTTATTGATCCCCAAGGTAGCTCTTGGCAATGAATTCCCCAAGTTCAACAATTCCGGCAGTGGAGATTACGAGTTTCTTTTCCTGCGAAGGTAGATTGAAGGCCTTGAGGTGAATGAGCGTCGGGTCGACTGCGGCAGCCATGGCAATGTTGGCGACCACATCGATGTTGTTCACGCTCTTGTCGTCGGTGGGCGGTTGCTGGCTGACGTACCATTTTAGCGCGGGCCGCTCGAGATCCTTGCGGCTTTGTGCGATGATGGCCTGCAAGCGCTCAGCGGCTTGTTTGCGGTACGGATGGAAAGACATGTCGTTTTCACCGAGGTGATAAAAAATGCCTATCAACTCCACCTCATGCCCCTTGGCTTCGAGTTCCTGAACCGATTCCTTGATGAAGTCGATGAATTCGGGATAGATGTGGCGCGACTTGGCCATGCTGCCTTCGGGTGTCCAATCGATGATCTGCGATCCGCTGTGAGTGAACTTCGCAATGGCGATGTTGCCTGAAACCACCTCTTCCAGGGTTTGTGAAAAACTCAGCTCAGGCCCGAACGTGTCATAGTAACCGGTGAGGCCAAGCGGTTCCCATCCATTGGAAGTTTTGTAGCCGCCGCCGAGGTTGTATTTATAGGCGATTTTCGGGTTGTCCTTGAGCAGGGCGGCTTTGCCCTCCAGTGTCTTTAATTCCTGCGCAAAGGCGCGTTCGCCTTCCATGTTACGGTGACCGGCTAGCACAAACAGCTTCACCTTGCTGCCTTTTTTGTAAGGCCAAACTTTAAGCGGTCGCGACCGGGATGAATCCACGCCGATTGTCCGCAGGTAGGCCGTCGCGTAGTTCTCGCCATGCTGTAACTGGCCGAGTGTTCCGTAATGATAATGCAGGCCCACACCTCCGCCGATCTCCACTCCCACCTGCGAAGTGGGTATGTATTCGGCCCGTGGATCAACCCTGGTTACCGAGCGTTGACCAAGGCTGATGGCGTACATGCGCGGCCGCAGATCCATGCCCCAAATCGTCTTGGTACAGAGTTCGCCGATGTAAAACTTCAGCTTGGGTGCACCCAAATCGCGCCGGCATTTTGCGAGGAAGTTCTTCAGGTTCCCACCATAGCTGGGCATATAATCTTTTTCGAACATATCGTTCTCGCCCTGATGCCACATGAATCCTTCTATACGGTATTTGATCCCGCGTTTGTCGAGATCGGCCAGTGACGTCTTGATGAGATCCAGCGTCAACGGATACATCTTGAAGCCTATGGACTCGTCAGGATTCCAATCACCGCCAAGGTGCGTACCGCCGGCCGCACACTTGATGATGGCGATCGGTGCTTTGATGTGTTGCGTGACCTTCCGCGCAAAACTCAGCTCGGGGCCCACCACATTGTTCACATGCTGCAGCACCACCCAGCCATCAGATCGCATCTTGTTTTGGCGCCCGATGCAGTAGGAGAACAGCACTTTGCTCTGCGGCGCCTCCAGTCCCGCAAATGGCGGGAAGCGCTTGATGTCCTTCACCTTCGAGTCCGATCCCACCATGTTCGATTGGCCAGCGAAGATGAACACCCTCAGTGTTTTATCGTCATTGTTTTGTTGAGCTTGCAGTGAGAGAACAAGGGTCCATAAAAAAAGAAGAACAATGGATGAGCGGTTACTGCGTGTCATTTTTTCTGCCTAGGATTGTCTCGATTTTGGCTCGGGTTGCGGGATTCTTGTCGGGTCGTTGCAGGGCAGACTTTAGGGGGGCGTGGAGGGCAAGGTCAAGGGCTCGGATCAGGCTGTAGCGGCAAGATTTCTTTAAATGGCGGTATATAATAATGCCCAAGACCTCCTTGAACGGGATCACTCAGAATCTTTGAGTATCCAGGGCGCAGCAAAAGAAACAGTCTACCTCGTCTGTCAATCAGGAACCGTTTTCATTGTGCAAAAGGCTTCCAGGAGGGTAGTGTTCGTGGACTTCACACTGCGGTGCGAAATACCGCGAAATGAAAGGTGAATCATGTTTGATTTTCTGGCTGAAGAAAATGCCTCCATCTGTGGTGGCAGCCATTTAAAACGACGCGAATTTCTGCAAATCGGAGCGCTCGGTTCCGTCGGCCTGTCTCTGCCGCAGTTACTCGCCGCAAAGGAGCATGGTGCAGTAAAACCTGGCCATGATAACCGCGCGTGTATCATGATATTCAACCTTGGCGCGCCGAGCCACGTCGATCTCTGGGACATGAAGCCCGATGCACCGCGAGAAATTCGCGGCCCGTTCAAGCCGATCCGCACCAAGTCGTGCGATATCGACATCTCCGAAATCCTGCCGATGCACGCGAAGGTGGCGGACAAGTTTTCACTCGTCCGCACCGTGCATCACGGTGGCGCGGCAGTGCACGATGCTGGTTGGCAGATCATGCAGACTGGCCGTCGTTTTTCGGGCGGTGTGCAAACACCGCACGCCGGAGCCGTCGCCAGTTACCTGCTCGGGCGGAAGAGCGACCTGCCGCCATTTGTCGTGCTGCCTGAGTTGATGGGGCGCGGCGGCGGCAACATGCCCAACGGCCAGGCAGGAGGTTTCCTCGGCAAGGCCCACGATCCTTTTGCGCTAAACGCCGATCCATCAAAAAAAGGTTTCAAGGTGCCGGATCTGCTGCCGCCGGATCAGATCGGCGCGGCACGACTCGATCGCCGCCGCAAGATGCGCGACATCGTTGACAGCACGGTGAAAAGTTTTGAAGCCAGCGAGGACGCCCGACTCCTGAACGAAAGCTTCCACTCTGCATTTCGCATGATGACCAGCGAACAGGCCCGATCCGCGTTCGACATCACCAAGGAGAAACAATCCGTTCGCGAACGCTACGGCATGAATCGCTTTGGGCAATGCTGCCTGCTTGCCCGCCGCTTGGTGGAGAATGGCGTACGGATGATCACCATCAACAGCTTCCTTACAGTATTCGACCAACTCTCATGGGACATCCACGGATCGAAGCCATTCATCTCAGTGAAGCAAATGAAGGAGCAGGTCGCGCCAATGTACGACCAGGGCTACAGCGCATTGATCGAGGACCTACATGACCGCGGTCTCCTCGACGATACGATGGTCACAACGCTATCCGAGTTCGGTCGAACGCCGAAGGTGAACCCGGCAGGCGGGCGCGATCACTGGCCGCAATGCTTCACCTGCTCCTTCGCAGGTGGCGGCGTGAAAGGCGGCCGCGTGGTCGGCAAAAGCGATCCGATTGGTGGTTTCCCGGCTGAACGACCAGTCGAACCCGGCGATGTCGTAGCGACGATTTTCCACAGCCTTGGTTTCGACTCGAAAGCCACCCTGCCCGGCCCATCCGGACGTCCCTTCCCTCTCGTCGATTTCGGCAACGAACCGATCAAGGAACTGTTTGCGTGAGAACACTAGCTTTCTTGAGTCTACTCGCCTTGGTGACGTCTGTCGTTGCCCGCGATCGGCCGTTGAATTTTCGGCACGATGTTTTGCCGGTGCTGTCAAAGGCCGGTTGCAACAGTGGCGGTTGCCACGGCGCCCTTGCAGGTAAAGGCGGTTTCCGACTGAGCCTGAACGCCTACGATCCCGCGACCGATCATTATAACATCACTCGCGAAAACCGCGGCCGCCGCATCGAGTTCGCCGACGCGGCTCGCAGCTTGTTCCTCATCAAGCCCACTGCTGCCGTCCGCCACAAAGGCGGCAAACTCCTACACGAAGATTCCGACGATTACAAACTACTGGTCAAGTGGATTCAGCAAGGTGCCCTAGGCCCATCGACGGACGATACCGAACTGAACCGGATCGAACTCTCCCCTGCCCTTTCGCAACTTAATAAAGGCGACACACAGCAGTTAACCGTACACGCCTTTTTTAGCGACGGAACCGAGCGTGACGTTACTCGCTGGGCGCGATTCACCTCGACTGATGCCACCATAGCCGAAGTTGACGAAGCCACCGGTTTGGCCAATGTCATCGGCTACGGTGAAGGCGC
>JASLKI010000124.1 GCA_030747575.1 Verrucomicrobiota bacterium
TCATGGGTTGCATCGTCAACGGCCCGGGCGAGATGGCCGACGCCGATTTCGGATATGTCGGCGGCGCGCCGGGCAAGATTAACCTCTACGTCGGGCGTGAGCCGGTGCGCTTCAACATCCCCGAGGTCGAGGCGGTAGAAAGCCTCGTCGATCTCATCCGAGAACACGACAAATGGGTTGAGCCGGTCGGCGAACCCATTTCCGCCTGATGACCAGCCACACCGCAAAACTGTCTCCCGAGCAGGCGGAGACGTTGCGCGGGATCCTGGCCAAGCGCGATTTTGAAACAGCCAACGTGCCGCATGCCGTTTACAGCTTCAAACGTCCCGGCCTCACCGTCACCTGGTACGAGAGCGGCAAGCTGCTCGCACAAGGCAAAGGCACGCGCGAGTTTGTCGAGTTCACCCTTGAACCGGAGGTGCTCGGTGAAGCGACGCTTGGCTACGAACTCGAGACGCAGCCGGAACAACTTGAACCCCGGCTCGGCGTCGACGAAAGCGGCAAGGGCGATTTTTTTGGGCCGCTGGTTGTCGCCGGTGTTTATGTGAACGAGCCGATCGCCCGCACGCTGCACGAACTGGGCGTCAAGGATTCCAAGGCCATCACCACCGACAAAAAAATCGCCACCTTGGCCAAGGGCATTCGGGAAACCCCCGGCTGCGTCCACTCCGTCGTGCCGATAGGCAACGCCACGTACAACCGGCTTCACCAAAATATGCGCAACGTGAACAAGATTCTCGCCTGGGGCCACGCGCGGGTCATCGAGAATCTGCTGAGCCAACGGCATCGCATGGAACCACCGCCGCTGCGCGCGATCAGCGACCAGTTCGCCCGGAACAAGGCCACAGTGAAAAACGCGCTGATGGAGGAAGGCCGCCAACTTGAGCTGGTGCAGATGCACAAGGCCGAATCCGATATCGCGGTCGCCGCCGCCTCAATTCTGGCGCGAGCCTTGTTCGTCGAGCGCCTCGCCGCGCTTGGCCGGGAGTTTGACCTGGAGTTGCCCAAGGGCGCCTCGTCAAAGGTGGACGCTGCCGGCGCGGCGTTCCTCAAAAAGCATGGGATGAATAAATTGGGCCAGGCTGCCAAGCTCCACTTCCGCACCACCCAAAAAATCCAAGCCAAGCCAGACCAAGCAGAGTGATCAGCTCCGGCCTTCGTCGGCGTCGATGTAGTCGAACATGCAGCGGATGTCGTCGCGATCCTGCAGGCCTGACTCGGCCTTGCGCTGGATGAGCAGTTCAAGCAGCCTGCCCTCCGTGCCATAGCTCAACAGTTTGTCCCTTAACGCCGTCTTGGCCTCACCAGGTGTGCTGACGTTGGCTTTGACCCAGTCGCTGACCTGCCCGTCGGTGATTGAGTTTTTGACGACGCTGACAAGAGTGCCCGGCTCGACACCGCTGGCCTTAAACCAGGCAAGGTCGAACCCCTTGTGCAGATAATTCGGCTGATAATCAGCGGGCAATTGGCCGGCTTCGTGCAGGCGAATTTTGTCGACGAGGCGCGGCAGGTGCACCCAGCTGTCCATGGCCTCGTAAGGGCTTCTTGGATAAATCGTGTCGCTCATAAAATTATTTCTGCGCCAGCAGGTGTTCGATGGCCTTCTCGACGTCGGCGTTGGCGATGTCGCCCCAGCGCAGCTTGCCGTCGCTGCCAATGATGTAATAGTCGGGGTAGCTGTTGACGGCATAGGCACCAACCACTTTGCCGTCTGCGTCGAGCGCAACCGGGTACTCGATGCCATGCTGCTCGGCGGTCTGCTTCATTTTCTCACCGCCGCGTGAGGCGCAAACGCCAATGATGACCACGCCCTTGTCGGCGTACTTTTTGCGCAGCTTGTTGGTCTTTGGAATGGAGGCAATACAAGGACCGCACCACGTCGCCCAAAAATCGAGCACAACAATTTTACCCTTGGTATCCGGCGCCTTGCCACCCTTGGTGTTCAGCCACTGGGTGAGCTCCAGCTTGGGCGCGGGCTTGCCGTGCAGCCCGGTGACGGCGGCTCGCTGTTTGCCACTTTCCAGGCGGGGTTCCTCGGCGGACAGGCCAAGCGCGGTGCCAATAAACAGCAGTGATGTGATCGTGTATCGTACGAAGTGATTCTTCATGCCGCAAACCGTACTGCTTGGCCAAGCTCAGTCAAGCCAACCATGCCGGGCCGTTTCTGCTTTTGCCTTTGGCCAAGCGTGCTGGTAGGTTCCCGCGCCTGCCCGCCCGGGCAGGTGCCAAAGATGGAGTATAAAAAAACACTGAATCTGCCGCAAACGGATTTCCCGATGCGCGCCGGCCTCGTCCAGCGCGAACCGGAACGCCTGGCAAGATGGCATGCGGACGGCCTTTACGAGCAGATCCAAAAACGCCGCGAAGGCGCCGAGCGCTTTCTACTGCACGACGGCCCGCCGTTCGCCAATGGTGATGTGCACATCGGCACGGCGCTGAACAAAATTCTCAAGGACTTCATTCTCAAGTACCAGACGCTGCGAGGCAAACATGTGCCGTACGTGCCGGGCTGGGACTGCCACGGGTTGCCGATCGAGTTCAAGGTCACGCAGCAGATGCGCAAGGACGGCAACACCGACGCCACGCCGGCAACGATACGCAAGGCCTGCGAGGCGTACGCGTTGGAGTTCATCGACAAACAGCGCGAGCAGTTCAAGAGGCTCGGTGTGCTCGGCGAGTGGGACAATCCGTACCTCACACTCCATCCCGAGTACGAGGCGGAAGAGCTGCGGTTGTTCGCCGAGTTGGTGGACAAGGGATTTGTTTACCGCGGAAAAAAACCGGTGTACTGGAGCATCCCGTGCCGCACGGCGCTTGCCGAGGCGGAGGTCGAATATCAGGATCATGTCAGCCAGAGTGTTTATGTGAAATTCCCGATCGTCGGCGAGACGAACATGCACCTGCTGATCTGGACGACCACGCCGTGGACACTGCCAGCCAACCTCGCCGTCGCTTACAATTCCCGGTTCGACTACCAATTGATCCGCGTCGGCGAAGAGGCGCTGCTCGTCAGCGTGCCCCTTCTCGACACTATCGTCGAGAAGTGCGGCTGGGCCGGTGACTTCGAGATTTTGCGCACGGTGCAGAGCGACCAAATGGCCGAACTGGAATATCACCACCCGTTCTGCAACCGCACCGGCAAACTGTTCGCCGGCGACATGTTCGTCGATGACAGCGCCGGCACCGGCCTGGTGCACATCGCGCCCGGGCACGGTCAGGACGACTACAACCTTGGCCGGGCAAACGGCCTGCCCGTTTACTCGCCGGTGGACGACACCGGCTGCCTCACCCGCACCGCCGATCTGCCGGAGGAACAGCAGATTTCCGACGAGCTCGTCGGCAAACAAATCCTCGAGCGCAAAGGCAAATGCGAAGCCAACGACGCCGTCATCGAGGTGCTCAAGGCCGGCAACAAGCTGGCCTTTGAGGAGCGGTACGAGCATAGCTACCCTCACTGTTGGCGCAGCAAAACGCCTGTGATTTTTCGTTCAATGGACCAGTGGTTCGTCAACATCGATCACGACGGTTTTCGCGACAAGGCACTCGCCGCCATCGAGGGCGTCAACTGGCTCCCCGGCTGGGGACGCAACCGGATCGAGGGTGCGGTGAAGTCGCGCCCCGACTGGTGCATCTCGCGCCAGCGCTCATGGGGTGTGCCAATCCCGACGTTTTACGACGCCCAGGGCGAACCGATCCTCGACGCGCGGATCGTCCGAAAAACCGCCGACCTCGTCCAGGAACACGGATCGAACGTGTGGTTCGAGCGCGACTTCGACGACCTTTGGGCCGCGGTAAAGCCGGACGGCTGGGACGGCGCGGAGCCGGTGGCCAAGTCCACCGACACGCTCGACGTATGGATCGATTCCGGCTCATCGTCGCGCGCCGTGCTCATGCAGCGCAGCGAGCTTGGCCGCCCCGGTGCCGAGGCCGGCTCGACCGATGCATGGCAGGCCGACTACTACCTTGAAGGCAGCGACCAGCACCGTGGCTGGTTTCAATCGTCGCTGCTTTTGTCGCTGGCCGGCAACGGTGTCGCGCCGTATCGCAACGTGCTGACGCACGGCTTCATGGTCGACGCCGACCGCGAAAAAATTTCCAAAAGCAAGCAGGCTGGCGGCCACTCCAAGCCACAAACCGCCGAGGCCTACATCGGCAATTACGGCGCGGACATCGTCCGGCTGTGGGTGGCGTCGCAGGATTTCCGAAACGACATCACCGTCAGCGAGGAGCGGATCAAGAAAGTGGCTGAGGCGTACCGCGGCATCCGCAACGCCTTCCGCTATCAGCTCAGCAACCTGTACGACTTTGACCCGGCGCAACACACCGTTGCCGACGGCGAGTTGACCGGGCTCGACCGCTGGATTCTTGACGCGTTCGCAAAGCTCGACGCCGACGTCCGCACGGCGTTCGACAAGTGCGAATTTCATATTGCCTATCAGCGCATCACCCAGTTCGTGTCGGTGGAGTTGTCAGCGGTGTATCACGACACGGTGAAAGATCGCCTCTACACATCACCTGTCAACTCGACGCGTCGACGTTCGACGCAGACGGCGATTTACAGGCTAGTGCAGGGCTTCGCCAAGATGCTCTCGCCGATGATTGTGTTCACCGCCGACGAGGCATGGGAGGCCATTCCCCACCTCGACTCTTCAAGTGTGCACCTGACCGATTGGAAGCCGTTTGAGTTCAGCATCAGCGCCGAAGAATCGGCCAACTGGGAGACGATGTTTGCCATCCGCGAACGCACCCTGCCGATGCTTGAGGAAGCGCGCCAAGCCAAGCAGATTGGCAAGAGTCTCGAGGCCTGCGTGACCCTCACCGGCAACGGCCGCGAAATCGAAATAGGCCAGGCGCACGGGGAGGATCTGCGCGAGCTAATCAACGTCTCGGGACTTAAGCTCGAAACGGGTGAAGGTGAGGAATTGCAGGTCGCCGTGACCAATGCCGAGGGTGAAAAATGCGAACGCTGCTGGCGCTGGGAACCCACCGTCGGCGCGCACGACGAGCACGCCACCCTCTGCACCCGCTGCGTCGAGGCCGTCAACCAGGCCACCGCCTAATTCCCGAGTCAAGCAGTCAACACCTTGGCTGATGAACCCAAAAATTAAGCGGTTTATGGTAATGGCAGTTACCCTTTTCCTGCTTGGCCTTATCTGTCTCCTGGTCATCCATTGGCTTTCCCGTTCAATCCCGAATAATTAGCGAGGCAGACTACACGACGGCGTTTGCAGCGCTTGGTTGGCCTTCTCTTGCTTTCGTATTCATCTGTGTATGTTTGGCGGCGGCGATCTGCGCCTCCTGTTCGCTCTCGTATGACTCCTTGACCTCTGGCATTGGCGTCCCTCGTTCCAGCCGTGAGCCGACTGGGTTGTCGGCGGCGACTGACCGACAGCGCACGGCGAACCGGCTGATGCTATCTACCCTGAACCGCTTGACGGTGAACTGGCAGTGGCGTCTCATTGGGTTGTTATGAAAAGATTTGTGTTCTTGGTAATATGCATTGCCG
>JASLKI010000125.1 GCA_030747575.1 Verrucomicrobiota bacterium
ACTTTGTACGGTGTGACGATGCAAGAGCACGGCGTTAGCAAGATTGTCTCGGTGAAATTCCAGGAAACCGAGCGGAACGAAGACGCCGCCCGGGTGCGTGAGACCAAGCCGGCCGCCTCCCGTGGCCGGGCGGCCAAGCCAGAAGCAGCCGTGGAGTCCGGCGATGACAGTGACGTCATCTCGATGGGCAAGTAGCTAAGCGCTTGGCCAAACACCCTCTCCCAGCGGGAGAGGGCAGGGGTGAGGGAGAACGCAAAAAAACACTCCATCAATAGTTATCGAAACCGATCACCCTCATCCGGCCTTCGGCCACCTTCTCTCTAAGGAATCAAACGGGACGCGCTTGGCCAAGCGCAAGATGGGAAAACGGGATATCCGATGTCGGACAAGGAGTGTCCAAAGCACAAGGATTTCACGGATTTTCACGAACTAATGAACCCGTGTGAATCCGTGTCAACGAAAGAACGGGCTGTTTTTCAGACCGTGCCGAAGATGGTTTTGCTGGTGCTCTCGAGGTCGTTGCAGGCCTCGACGAGGCGGTCGGCCGTGGCTTGCTCGGCTTTCTTGAGGTAGGAGCGCGGGTCGTACACTTTCTTGTTGCCGACCTCGCCGTCGATCTTCAGCACCCCCTCGTAGTTGGTCATCATGTGATCGGCGATGGGGCGAGTGAAGGCGTATTGCGTGTCGGTGTCGATGTTCATTTTGATCACGCCGTACTCGAGAGTCTCCTTGATTTGATGTTTCTCTGAGCCGCTGCCGCCGTGGAAGACCAGGTCGAACTTGGCCGCCTCGCCGTGTTTGCCGGTGACGGCGTCCTGTCCTTGCTTGAGTATGTCGGGCCGCAGCTTGACAGCGCCGGGCTTGTACGCGCCGTGCACGTTGCCAAACGTCGCGGCGAACATGTAGCGGCCGATGCCGTTGAGGCTCTCGTAAACGATGAGCATGTCCTCGGGCGTGGTGTAAAGTTTCTCCGCCGGCATGTCCTCGGTGCCAGCCGAACCGTCCTCTTCACCGCCGACAACGCCGGCCTCGACTTCGAGGATGATTTCGTTTTCGGCGCACAGCTCGAGGTACTCTTTTGAGATGGCCATGTTTTCCTCGAGCGGCAGGATGGAGGCGTCGAGCATGTGGCTCTGGAACAGGTTGCCCTGGCCGTTGGCGCGCCGCTTGGCCGTCGCCTCGATGAGCGGCTTGAGGAAGCCGGCCGCCTTCTCCGGCTGGCAATGGTCGGTGTGCAGGCCAACGAGGATGTCGTACCGCTCGGCGAGTCGGTGGGCAGCCTCGGCGAGCACGATGCAGCCGAGCACGGCGTCGTTGTTGTTCAAGCCGGAGGCGAACTGCCCGCCGCCGGTGGACATCTGAATGATGCCGTCGGACTTCGCGTCGGCGAACGCCTTGAGCGCAGCATTGATCGTGGTGATGGAAGTGATGTTGACGGCCGGGTAGGCGTAGTCGCCGTTTTGAGCGGCGTCCAGCATCGCGGCGTACTGCTTCGGTGTTGCGATTGGCATAATTAAATCGTGGTAAGTTTCCCTTCCCAACCACTGGGCGGCGGCCCGAACGGGCCAAGGGGCGGCGGATATTAGCGGGATTGCGCCCATTTGCAAGGTCACAGAAAAGCCTGTTTGCGCGCCGTTTTTTGCGCTTGGCCAAGCGGCAAAAGGCCAAGCCGGCCTTGACAGCCAAGCTGTCCTCCGCAAAAACCGCGGTTCATGAAAGCGCGATTTTTCATCCTGAATCTGTTGCTGACACTCGGCTTGGCCGGGTGTGGCTCCCAAGCCCCGGAGCAAACCACAACCCCCGAACCCTCCGCGGACAGCGAGAAATCATCATCGGTTGTGCTGGCCCCGCCTGCCAAGCCGGCGGCAGCGCCGTCTCCCACTCCAGAACCAGTCGTCAAGCCGTCTCCCGAGCCGGAGCCGGCCGTTGAGCCGGCACCCAAGCCGGTGGTAGCGGCGACTCCAAAGCCAGAGCCGGAAGACATGACGCCTAAACGGGACATCTTTTACAGCGCCGGCAGCGGCGACATCGATGCCGTGAAATTTCACCTGTCCAACGGCATCAAGGTCAACGCACAGGACAAAACCGGCAAGACGGCCCTGCTGTGGGCTGTGCGCAGCAGGAAGCATGCTGTCGTGTCCCACCTGCTCGCCCGTGGCGCAAATCCAAACCTCGCCGACAACTCCCAGGTGACGCCCCTTTTCTGGGCGGTGCGCATGCGGCGCAACGAACTGGTGAGCCAGCTTCTTAGCAAGGGCTCGGACATCGGCCACAAGGACAAACACGGCAAGACTGTTCTCGATTATGCGAAGGATGAAACGGTCATCGCGATCCTGCGCCGCCACGCCAGCAAGAAATAGTAACCGAACCACATCATGACTATCGCGGAGTTGACCGACCAAATCCTCGCCTTCCGCGACGCACGCGACTGGGCGCAGTTTCACCGACCCAAGGACATGGCCGCCGCCGTGGCGATCGAGGCCGCCGAGTTGCAGGAACATTTTCTCTGGAAGACGCACGAGGAAAGCGCTGTGCACATGGCTAAGTGCGGAGCCGACGTCGCCGAGGAGATGGCCGACATCGCGATTTACCTGTTCCTCATGGCCGCCGACGCCGGCATCGACCTTGGCCAGGCGATGCAGGCCAAGCTCGCGACCAACGAAAAGCGCTACCCCGCGGACCAGGCCAGAGGCCGCCACAACAAATACACCGACTACCAGCCTGACGATGAGTGACGTACGAGTCGGCGTGGTGGGTGCCGGGGCCAATACTTCCGCCAGGCATATTCCACTGCTGCAAGGGATCGATGGAGTGGAAATCGTCGGTATTGTCAATCGCAGTGAGAGCTCATCATCCACCGTGGCCAAGCGATTTTGTATTCCGAAAACGTACGGGCACTGGGAGCAGGCGGTCGCCGATCGGGACACGAACGCCATCCTAATCGGCACCTGGCCGTATCTGCACTGCCCGGTGACACTGGCTGCGCTCGACGCCGGCAAACACGTGCTCACCGAGGCGCGTATGGCGATGAACGCCGGCGAGGCCAAGCGTATGCTAGAGGCTAGCCTGACTGAGCCGGGATTGGTCGCGCAGGTTGTGCCGTCTCCGATCACGTTGTTTGCTGATGCGACCATACAGCGACTCATCGCCGAAGGCTTTCTTGGCAAACTACTTGCCGTCGAGACCCGTATTCGTGGCGATTTTCTTGATAGTCAGTCGTCAATGCACTGGCGACAGAACGCTGAGCTCAGCGGGAACAATATTCTGGCTATGGGCATTTACTACGAGGCCATCATGCGCTGGGTGGGCCGCGCAACAAACGTGATGGTTCGGGCGAAAACCTTCACCAAGCATCGATCCGATGAGAAGGGTGAACCGCATCCGGTCGGGGTGCCGGAGCACCTTGACGCTGTCGCTGACCTCGAGAACGGTGCGCAACTGCACCTGCAGCAATCCGCCATTACCGCGTTACTTCAGGATGATGCGATTTATCTGTTCGGCAGCGAGGGGACGCTGCGGTTGACCAGCGACCGGCTATTTGGCGGCCGCAAAGGTGATAATCAACTCACCGAAATCTCCATTCTCGACGAGGAGCGTGGCGAGTGGCAAGTCGAGTCAGATTTCGCTGCTGCCATCCGGGGTGAACGCGAAGTGACGCACACGACTTTTGCTGACGGGGTTCATTACATGGAGTTCACCGATGCTGTAGCGCGGAGCATTCACAACGGCCGTCTCGAGGTAGTCTGACCGCCGTTTGGCCAAGCACACCGTTGGACTTGATTTCGAGAGGCTATTCACTACAGTTCGCGCCTGATTTTTTTGATGAGCGACGAGAGTACAAACAGTTCCGCCGGCGTGGTTTACGACAAGAAGAATCCGTTCCCATCCTGCCTCAAGCGGCGCGTGCTGCTCAACAAGGAAGGTTCGGATAAGGAGACGCTTCACCTTGAGTTGTGTCTGGCCGGCTCCGGGTTGGAATATCGCCCGGGCGACTCGTTGGCGGTCATACCGGCCAATTCTCCGCAGGTTGTCGGGCAAGTGCTCGAGGCGGGCGAGTTCGATGCTGGCGAAACGGTGGAACTCAAGGGTGGCAAAACCAAGCCGCTCGGCGAGGCGCTTGCGACCGACCTCAACATCACTGGCATCACCAAGAACGTTCTCAAGAAATACAACGCCTTCGCGCAGTCGGAGAAAATAGAGACGCTGCTCAATCCCGAGAACAAGGCGGCGCTAGACGACTACCTTAGGGGGCGGGAGGTCATCGACATGCTCACCGACTTTCCCTTGCCGGGGTTGGCGGCATCGGACTTTTGCGGCACGCTCAGGAAGTTGCTCCCTCGCCTGTACTCCATCGCCTCGAGTCCAAAGGCACATCCCGGGGAGGTACACCTGACCGTCGCTGTGTTGCGCTATCACAGCCATGGCCGCGATCGCGAGGGTGTCTGTTCCACCTACACCGCCGACCGCGTGAACGAGGGCGGCACCATGCCGGTGTTCCTGCATTACGACAAAAACTTCAAGCTGCCCGAGGACGGCGACACGCCGATCATCATGGTTGGCCCCGGCACCGGCATCGCGCCATTCCGGGCATTTGTCGAGGAGCGCGCGGCTACCGGTGCCATCGGCAAAAGCTGGCTCTTCTTCGGCGACCAACACCGGGCGACTGACTACCTTTATGGCGATGAGTGGGATCGTTATCTTGCCGAGGGCAGGCTCTCGCGCATCGACCTCGCCTTCTCACGCGACCAGGCAGAGAAGGTGTACGTGCAACATCGCATGCTTGAGCATGGTGCCGAGTTATACACATGGCTCAGAAACGGCGCGGTGTTTTATGTTTGCGGCGATGCCTCGCGCATGGCCAAGGACGTCCATGAGGCGCTGATCTCCATTGCAGAGAAGGAGGGCGGCAAATCCCGCGAGGACGCCGAGGCATGGGTCAAGCAACTTAAAGCCGATAAACAATACCTCAGGGACGTTTACTGAGTCAGCTTTCTCGGCCGCAGGCGCTGCAGTAGGGCAGCAGCGTCTGGGTCACCTCGTCGCAGGCGCCGCATTGATCGAAGAGTGCTTCGCCGCAGGATGTTCGGTGCGGTACAATTGAAAATTATGACTCGCGTTTTTGTTTCCATCTTTTTGTTAGTTTTTTCGTTGTTGCCCTTGGCCGAGCCGGCCACCGCCGGTGCGCCGAAGAAGCCCAATATTGTCATCGTCGTTGCTGACGATCTCGGCTGGGCTGATGTCGGCTATCACTCGGATCGCATCCCGACGCCGCACCTCGATCGGATCGCCCGTGAAGGTGTCGAGCTGGATCACTTTTACGTGTTCCCGATGTGCAGCCCGACGCGTGCCGGGTTGATGACAGGGCGGTACCCAATTCGGTTCGGCATGGCGCGTGCGGTGATTCCGCCGTGGCGGCATTTCGGACTCGACCCGAGCGAGGTCACACTGCCGGAGGCTTTGGCCAGGGTGGGTTACCAGCACCGCGGCGTTTTTGGCAAATGGCATTTGGGCCACAACGACACGAAATGGCACCCGAACAGCCAGGGTTTCACGCATTTTCACGGCCATTACAACGGGGCGATCGATTATTTCGATCTGACCCGCGAGGGTGAGCGCGACTGGCACATCAACGAGAGAGCCAGCGGCGAGCAGGGCTACTCGACCGACCTGATTGCCGGAGCGGCCAGCCGGTTCATCGCCCAACACGCAAAGGGTGCGGCACCGTATCTTTGCTATGTCCCGTTCAACGCACCACACTCGCCGTTTCAGGCACCTGAAAAATACCTGAAAAAATTCGCCCACTTGGCCGAGGCACAAGCCGGAGGCAAAAACAAAAACCTGCGGCAGAAGGTGGCGGCGATGGTGTCGTGCATGGATGATGGCATCGGGCAAATCCTCCGTGCGATCGATGACTCGAGCGAGGCGGACGACACGCTGGTTTGGTTTTTCAGCGACAACGGCGGCGTGTCGGCGATCGCGGACAACAATCTGCCGTTGCGGGGCAACAAGCTCGACGTGTGGGAGGGCGGCGTGCGTGTGCCGGCGGCCATCCGTTGGCCAGGCGGCGGGATTGTTGGCGGCAAAGTCAGCGTGCCGCTGTCGTGCATCGACGTGTTGCCAACCTTGGCCAAGCTCACCGTCAGCGAGTCATTATCCGGCCTTGGCAACAAGCCGTTCGACGGGAGGGATGTCCTGGACGTGTTGCAGGCCAAGCGCAGGCAGCTCGACCGCGAGTTGTATTTCTATCATGGCCAGGCCGGTGAGGAGCGGGAGAAAATCGCGATTCGCACGGCCAAGTGGAAGCTGCTCATCAACGGGCCGAACATCGCGGGCGGCGAGTGGCAAACAGCGAAGCACGAGCGGTTTTTATTTCGGATCGACCGTGATCCAAACGAGACGACCGATCTCTTGTCGAGACATCCCGAGGTGGCCGGCCGGCTTGCGGGAAAGTTGGTGGCGCATCGCAAGCTGCAACCACCGGGCGGCGTTGGCGTTTACAACGCAGGCAGAAAAAATTTCAAGGCACCCGCAGACTGGGTGGTCAGGTGAGTGACCTTTTGGGCGACTTTAGCCTTGTTTTCAGTTTATTTGAGGTTCACATTGTTGCACCGGTCATCAGCCGCAGCCAACCCGATATCACGGATATCCATCCGCAATGAGTGAAGCCAAAAACACTGATCCGCTCAAGGAGCTGGATCTGGATCTGGATCTGGAGGTTCTCCCCGCTTGGGCGCAGAAACCGAATGATGCAAAACCGTTCGCCAACTATGCCGGCGAAGAGAGATCTCGTGCGCGTGGACGCGGCGACTGGGGTGACCGATCTCCACGTCAGCGCGACGACAATCGCGGCCGAGATTTCAAGGGGCGTGGCGACAGGGATCGCAAACGCGATGGCCACAGGGATCGCGGGCCGGGTGCCAGCCGCGACGGTGGCCAGCGTCCGAAATTTCAAAAACCCGACGGCAAGCGGCCTTTCGACAAAAAGGGAGGCTTTCGCCGGAACGATCCGCCACCGCGCCCGCCGCTGGAACTCGACGTGGCTCTCCAGCCGGAGAAAAACGGCGTCGAGTCGTTGGCCCGCCAGATCAAGCACACCGGCCGCTCCTATCCGTTGTTCGACATCGCGCGGCTAATCCTCGCCAAGCCGGAGCGCTACCTTGTCGTTCTCAAGACACGAAAAAAGGAGGATGGCTCCGTTGCTCAGCCGCTGTTTTTTTGCCAGGTGGACGAGACGGTTTGGCTCTCCGAGGATCAGGCGTTGGATCATGTGTTGAGTCGGCACTTCGACACGTTTTACAAGACGGACAAAACCGAGATCGATCCGCCCAAGGGCACCTACACCTTCGTGGCGCAGTGCGGCATGAGTGACCAGATTCTTGGGCCGCCGAACTACCACGGTTACCAGGACAAACTACGCGCCCTGCACGCGGACAGGTTTCCCCGGCTTCCGTTCGACGTCTTCAAGTCGCGTGTGAAAATCATCCATGACGAGGAGGTGGTGAAGCAGTGGCTCGACAATCAGAGCTGGAAAACCGAGTACATCGCCATCAACCTGCCGGAGGAGGCTCGGCTCGAGTCGCGCGAGGCGGTTCGCAAACATTTCCGCGAGCATCACCTGTCCAACCTTATTTCAGGCGTGAGTGACGTGGCGCTCAAGGCGAGCGTTTTCAACAAAAAAACACCGCCTCGCATGCAGAACCTCGTCCGTTACGCGATCGATGACCAGCGGCGCTTTCCGCTGAAGATCGTCAACATGCTCAGTCAGGAGTTCAGCAGCCACGGCCTTCAATTCTTCAAACGCAAGAAAAGCGTCACCCACGTATCGGTGTCGCGCCCGCATCATTTGAACCTCGATCACACCCCGGTGAGCGACAGCATCCGCAACATCGTGACCTTTGTCGTCGACAATCAGAACTGCACCCGCCGGATGATCCTCGACAAGTTCGTTCCCGAGCCGGACAAGCCGGAAAGCGCTGAGGTACCTGCGGAGGGGGACGGGCCCAAGCCGGACACCCCGCTCTCACCGGAACGCACCGCTATCCTCAGCGACCTGCATTGGCTTGTGCACCAGGGCCACGTGGTCGAGTACGCCAACGGCCAAATGGAGATCGCCCCCAAGCCGCAGCCGCAGCCGCAGAAAAAGAAAAAACCGAGGCCAGACAAAAAAACCAAGGCCGAGCCACCCGTAACGGGAGGGACGAGTTCCACCTCGTCCCAAACCCCGGCCGAAGCTCCCGCCGCTGAGGAAACCAAGTCGGCTGAAACGCCGGAGCCAATCGCCGAGCCGCCGGCCCACGAGGCAAGCGGCACGACCGAATCTCCCGAGCCAAGCCAAGCGGTTGGCCAAGCGGACGCCGCCCCAACCGCCCCGGAACCAAGCGCCGCCGCCGAGGAACCACCGGCTGCCGAAGAGAGCCCGGCAACCAAGTAGTGACCATTACAAAAAACCCTCCGGGTTTCACCCTCATCCGGCCTTCGGTCACCTTCTCCCTGAGGGAGAAGGAATCAAGCAGTATCCGACTGACCGAGCACTCTGTCCCAGCGGGAGAGAGCAGGGAGAGGGAGAACGCCCAACAACTTCAGGAGATGTGGGATTTTATCAAAGCGTCGGATTGTTAAATGGCCAAACGATCCGCATACGCCTCCGCCGGGGTTGACCTCGCGGTCAGCAACCGGCTCAAGGACGACCTCCCCGCATTGCTCGCATCGACCCAGCGCCCCGAGGTGCTCGGGCAAGTCGGCGGCTTCGGCGGGTTGTTCGCGCTCAACACCCGCAAATACAAGACCCCCGTGCT
>JASLKI010000126.1 GCA_030747575.1 Verrucomicrobiota bacterium
TCTTCCTCCGGTTCCAACTCAATGTACTCGGTGTGCTGGCTGCTCAGGTAAACCAGGCCGTTGTCGTTGAGGATCGCCTCGCTAAAGTTCCAACGATTGGCATATTTGTTTTTGCCATCCTCACTCTGTTCCACCGAGAGGTTGACGGACGAGGCCAAACTCGGCTTGGCGGCGGCCCCGACATCGAAGCAGAGCAACTGTCCGGCGGTCCCGCCGTAACCGGGCCACCAAACATCCCCCTCCATCAGCATGCCGTCATCGACCATCGGGCCCCCGCGCCAACCCCAGTACCGGTACCCCCCGGCATTGGACCAGAGCAGTTTGCCATCGCTTGGCCAATTGGCCTTGAACTCGTTGCTCCAACCCATCTGCTCGTCAACCAGGGCCAGTTCGCCCAGCACTGTCAACTCCGGCAAATTGGCCAAGTCGATCACCGTCAGGAAAACATTGGGCTTAGGTTCTTCCGGCTCTGGCTTCTCTCCATCGCCATCCTCGCCACCATCCTCAGGTTTCTCCGGGACAGGCTTCGGATTAGCAGACTGGAAATCCTGGGTTTGCAACAGGTACAGCTTATCGCCATTAACCGAGGCGCCGGAGAGGTAGGCCGTCTCCGGCAAAACCACGCGGCCAAGCGCGGTATCGGTATCATCCTGCAAAGCCACCCGGATGGACGGTCCGCCCTGCTCGCCGAAGTACCAGTTTGAGCCCTTGGCCAACTGCAGCAGATAGTCGCCCGCGGGGATGACTTGATCGACCGTCCACGCCAACTCGACCTCGCTCTTCACAACCGGGTTGTCGCGATCGGTCGCATCCACCGTGAGCAGTTCCTTGCCAGAGATCGACAGGATGAAATCCTGATACTCGGTGGCACGGCGCGGTTGCAGTGCGTGCTCGATGACGCCGCGTTTCTTCAGCGTCTTTTCGTTCAGGTCGATGATCTGGACATTCTTGACGTAGCCGCCCGCCTCGTGGCCTTGGTACGGCACAAGGATCAACCCGGCGTGAGGCAGCACGGTGAAGGCCTTCTCGTCGTACTGCGCCTCGCTCCAGGACCAACGGTCGCCCATGGTCACCTTGTCGAATAGCTTTGGCTTGGTGACGTCGCTCACATCGAATAACGACACGGCCACCCGGCGTGAGTTGTCCGTATCATCGACACCGATCGAGACCAGGCGATCCCCCAGCGGTTGAATGTAGGTGGACCAGCCCGGCACCTCCAGTTCTCCCTTGATCTCCGGTTTGCGCGGATCGGAGAGATCAACAATCCACAACGGGTCAATCCGCTCATAAGTGACAATGTAAACCCGTTCGGCGTCGAAGCGCGTGGCGAAGAGGCGCTCGCCCTTGGCCAAGCTCAACTCGCCGAGTGCTTCCGGCTTGGATGGGTTGGCCAGGCTGAACGTCTCGAGTGTGGTCAACCAGCGATTGCGATTGTCGTTGGTATTGCGATTGAGCTCCTCCGAGATAACCGCGAGCGTGTCGCCACTCAGGCGCATCTTGAATTTGTCCGCCACGCGGCCTGCTGTGCGGATTGTTGCCTCCTCCTCCATCGTGCCGTCTGGCGCGGAGATGTCGATGCAACGCAGGTCGGTCTTGTAATACTGCTGCACGACAGCCGTGGAGACGAACAGGAATTTGTCGGTGGCATAAATATCGTTGTTATAGCCACTGTAGAACAGCGAGTCGCGCTCGACCGGCTCGACCGGGTTTTCCAGGTCGAACGACGAGACCTGTGTGCCGTATTCCCATCGCGTGTACGTGTCACCGGTCGTGGGGTTGATGGCTTCCATCGTGATGTACGTCTGTGAGGCGATGTACAGCGCGGTGCCAACGAGACGACTCTCCTGAATGTAACCCTTCACCGGCACGCTGGCCGCGATCACCGGCGTGTCGCCAGCGACATTGACGATGATCGCCTGGCTCTCGGCGTTGTTGCCCCACCAGTTGCAACCGTCACGGGCCAACAGGATCACGTGGTCGTCGCCCAGCGTGTACATCTGCTCACCGGCCGCCGGCATCGGCAAGACGCCACGGATGACCGGGTTGCTCTTGTCCTTGATATCAATCACCTGCAGGCCGCGCAGTGTGTTGAAAAAGTAGAGCGTGTCGTTGTGAATACTCCAAATGTCGGACTCGACAACATCGCGTGGGGTACCATCGTCAGCCTTGCCAGCGTCGGCTGTCTCGGCCACAGAATCAAATTCGTTCCCTCGACCGGGTGCAGGAGGAACTCCTCCATCCTCCATAAGCACTCCGCCATCCGTATCATCCTTTTGGCCGTTGAAGTCAGTTGTACCCTTGTAAAACGCGGCTGGCAGTTCCTCCTTATCATCCCCTCGGACACGAAGGATTTCGTTGGCCTTAGAGTAGGCGATTCGAATCACCAAGATGCCCCCTATTCCATCGACCCGCTCGACCGCACGCGGCGCCCAGTTGCCCTTGCCCAGGCGCGAGCGTCCCTCCAGCGTGACTTTCGTGATGCCCTTTGGGACCCGGACCGTAACCACCACCTCGCTGACTTCCAACTGAATGCTGATGATCTCCGGTAGGGCATCGTCGGGCCCGGCCAACCCGGTGGAAACCGGAACCATAGCCGGCATGCCAAAAAGAAACGCAGAAACCAGCAACAATGCCGGAATTCCGCGGCTCAAAGACTTGAAACAATGCAAACGATTCATAATACCAGCTCGCTGAAATAGCCCTTTCTCGAAAAGAGACGAGCGACGGCGACCAGACACCTTTTCGGTCATAACGTCAAGGTGTGAAAAGACTGGTGAATTGTGACTTTCACTGTTGTATGGTTTGTGTTTGCTCATTTTTTGTTTCCTATGGAGGTGAACCAACTCATTGATTTTCAACTTTTTTTATCGAAATAAAGGCCGGTAACTCAAACAGATGAAAAACCCATCAACTGATTAATTTGTGTCAATCAATTTTTTTTATTTTTTATTAAAAAATACATGACATATCGAACTTTTTCAGTTAGTCAGTCGACTGTTTTCTAAATGGCTGACAAAAGCAATAGCCTGAATAAGGGAGAAAAAACCCGCATTTTGCTGCTGGACACCGCCGAAAGGTTGTTCGGCCAGAACGGTGTGACGGCCACATCGTTGCGCGAAGTGATGAAGGTGGCGGATGTCAACATGGCCATGGTTCACTACTATTTCAAAAACAAGGATGGCCTGCTCGACGCTATCTTGGAGCGGCGGCTCGTGCCGATCAACCAGACCCGGTTGAATCTGCTCGGGAAATACGCGCTTGAAACTGGCGGTCAGCCTATTGCCATGGATGACATCATCCGGGCCTACGTCGAGCCGTTCATCCGGCTTCGCGACAATGCCGACGAGGGGGGCGCGGATTTTCTCAAGCTCTTCGCCTGGCTGCGGATGGAGCCGAATTTCGCCTACCATCAATTGATGAAAAAACACCTCGGCGATTCCCTGACGGCGTTTCAGAAGGAACTCAAGCGGTCGCTCCCGGATAAAACCGACGAGGAACTTAACTGGAAGTGGGCGTTCCTCGGGGCAACAGTGGTGATGACGATCACGCTGATGGATCAGATCGACTGGTTCAACGACGAGGGGAACATGGGCAGCAGCGCCGACTGGATCATCAAGAATCTAGTCAACTACACTTCGGCTGGGTTCCAATCCAGCTTCATTCCCGAACCGACCCAGGAGTCGAACGCTTGACAGGGTGAGGCGCGTCAACTGGCGAGCTTGATGAGGTATTTTTGGATGCGATCCCGCTCCCCCAGATGCCTGTTTTTCTGGTAAATCTGGTGAAGGTTTGAGCAGATACGCATCAGAATCCGCCGCGGAGTTGTCGTGGAAAGAAAGCCTGAATCCAGACCGTACCCGCACTGCTTGAGTCGGGTGGCGCAATCGGAGTGTGTCAAAAAATTACCCCCGTTGAATGGATCAATATAAATGGTGAACGCCGGGGACTGCAGTCGCAGGATGAAATGGCCCGGCATCCCCACGCCGGTCACTGGAAGGCCAAGCCGGCGTGCGACAAAAAGATACACGAGGCACAGGCTGATCGGGTTACCCAAGCGTCGGTCGATAACCCGGTTGAGATAGCTGCTCTGCGGATCGTAGTAGCTCGCCTTGTCGCCGCGGAAACGTTCCTTCCGATACAAGACACGGTTGATGGCCATCAGTGCGGCCGGCTTGCTTTGGGTTGGATCGCAGACTTCGCGCACCTGTTCTGCATAACCATCCAGTTCGGCCTGGTAGGCTCCCTGGTCGAAACCGGGGAAGGCCGTTCGGACCAAGAGCCACAGGCCTTTCTCGAGATTAAGTTGCTCCCCGCCGCGATTACAAAAGGCGACGAACTCACGGTCCGCCACACATCGTTCCAGTTGCGTGAGTAGTTCCCATGAATACTTGCGGACGAGGCGATCTCCACTACTGAGACCGGCCTTCAGCCAGGGCCGGGCTTCGATGCCGCAGTTGACCAATGTCTGCCGGATAGCTTGAAACACCTCGGGGTCGGGGTCGGACAACAGTCGAACCAACGCTCCCTTGTCCTTCTCAGAAAGAGAGGCCAGCTCCAGCGGATTTGCCAACAGAGCCTTCATCAACTTGGTCAAGCGATATTTACGCACCCAAGCGCAGGGGAGGCAACCAAGAGTTATTCACAACGCCCGGCAAAAGGAAACATTCATCAACCACGAAAGCCACAAAAAGGGACACAGATTTCACGGATGGACACAGATTTGAAGACCTGAAAACTGAACACTGAAAAGGGGCACGCATTGGGGAGTTGAAAACTTGGAACTTGAAACTTGAAACTCCATTAGGTTATTTGTTCCTATCCGTTTAGGATGCCCGGCTTGGCCAAGCAGCCCGGTTGGGCGACTGAAGATGAACATTGCAGGCATTATACCGGCCCGTTACAGCTCCTCCCGGTTTCCCGGAAAGCCCCTAGAATTGCTGGCAGGAAAGCCGATCATTGAGCATGTCGTCGACCAGTGCCGCTTGGCCAAGCGGATCAGCGAGGTGATCGTGGCCACCGATGACCCACGAATCGCCGACGCGGCGGCCAACTTTTGCCGGGTCGAGATGACCCGAACCGATCACCCAAGCGGCTCCGACCGCGTGGCCGAGGTGGCCAAGCGCTGCGAATTCGACGCCGTCGTGAACGTGCAGGGCGACGAGCCGATGATCGACCCGGGCGTGATCGACCAAGTGGTCGGGTTGCTCGATGACAACGAAATGTCCACCGCTGCGGTGCCAATCGCCGACCCTTCGGAGTACGACAACCCCAACGCGGTGAAAGTCGTTGTAAATTTTGCGGGCCATGCCCTATACTTCTCGCGGCGTACGATACCATATCTGCGTGACGACGACGACGCACCAAGCGGGTCGCCGTTGGCGGCGTTTCCGTTTTTGAAGCATCTCGGCATTTACGGTTACCGCCAGGACACCCTGCTCCGACTGGTCGAGATGCCGGTTTCCCCTCTCGAGCAGGCCGAGAAACTGGAGCAACTGCGGGCGCTGGAAAGTGGCATCGCGATCGCCGTCGCAGTGGTGGAACACGACAGCGTGGGCATCGATACCCCGGAAGATTTGGAACGGGTGCGACAACTCCTGACAACAACACAGTGAAGCATATCTTCGTAACAGGCGGCGTGGTGAGTTCCCTCGGCAAGGGACTGACCGCGGCCTCCATCGGCACCCTGCTGGAGCGTCGCGGCCTCAAGGTCACGCTGCAGAAGTTTGATCCCTACTTGAATGTTGATCCCGGCACGATGAGCCCGTTCCAGCACGGCGAGGTGTACGTGCTCGACGACGGCGCGGAGACCGATCTCGACCTTGGCCACTACGAGCGCTTTACCGACTCGAAGTTGACCGGGTTCAACAACCTCACCAGCGGACAGGTCTATCAGCGGGTGCTGGACAAGGAACGCCGGGGTGATTACCTCGGCAAAACTGTGCAAGTCATCCCGCACGTGACCGATGAAATCCAGAAACGCATCCGGGAGATCGGCAAAAAAACCGGGGTCGACGTGGTGATCACCGAGATCGGCGGCACCATCGGCGACATAGAGGGGCTGCCCTTCGTCGAGGCGATCCGGGAGTTCGCGCTCGACGCCGGCCGGGGGAATGTCCTGTTTCTGCACGTCACGTTCGTTCCGTTCATCAAGGCCGCCGGCGAGCTCAAGACCAAGCCGACCCAGCAGGGCGTGGCCAAGCTGCGCGAAATCGGCATCACGCCGGACATCCTTGTTTGCCGCTGCGAAAAACCGCTGTCCAAGGAACATCGCCAAAAACTTTCGCTCTTCTGCAACGTCCCATACGAGGCAGTGATCGAGGAGATGGACGTCGAGCACTCGATTTACGAAGTGCCGTTGATGCTGCAGCGCGAGGGGATGGACAACCTCATCTGCCAACAGCTTGGACTCGACACTCCGCCGGCCGACATGGCGCACTGGCAGGACATCATCCGCAAGCTCATCAAGCCGCGCCACCGGGTGCGCATCGGCGTCGTGGGCAAGTACGTGGAACTGCAGGACGCCTACAAGTCGGTTTACGAGGCGGTGATCCACGGCGGCGTGGCCAACGACTGCGGCGTCGAGATTAAGCGAATCGACGCCGAGGATATCGAGAAAAACGGCGCTGCCAAGACACTCGAGGGGTGTAGCGGCATCCTGGTGCCGGGCGGATTCGGCGAGCGCGGCACGGAGGGCAAAATACAGGCAACCCAATTCGCCCGCGAAAACAACATCCCCTACCTCGGCCTTTGCCTCGGGATGCAGATCGCCACCATCGAGTTTGCGCGCAATGTGCTCAAGCTCGAGGGCGCTCACTCCACCGAATTTGACCCCGCCACCGCACACCCCGTCATCGCCCTGCTGGACGAACAGCAGAAAGTCACCGAAAAGGGCGGCACGATGCGCCTTGGCTCACAGCCCTGCAAACTCGAGCCCGGCTCGCTGGTGTCCAGGTTGTATGACAGCGAGGAAATTCACGAGCGGCACCGGCACCGGTACGAGTTCAACAACACCTATCGCGAGGCGTTCGAGACAGCCGGGTTAACGTTCAGCGGCACCTCGCCGGACGGCAAGCTGGTCGAGATCGTGGAGGTTCCCTGGCATCCGTTTTTCGTGGCCAGCCAGTTTCATCCCGAGTTCAAGAGCAAACCCAACAAGCCGCACCCACTTTTCGAGGGCTTCATCGCAGCAGCCCACGCTTGCGGTCACCTTAAAAGCACGTAGATTGTTTCTTTAACCAGATCCAGTTACTGGTTCACAATGGAAAATTTACCCCCAGTTATCCTTGCATCGACCTCTCCGAGACGATCGGAGTTGCTCGCCTCGATGGAGATCGAGTTCGAGGTCGTGCCCAGCCACGCGGAAGAAGTGATGGAAGCCAGCGACTTTATCCCCGACCTCTGCGAAGCCAACGCCAGAACCAAGGCCGAGCCGATCGCCGAGTTGCACCCAGAATGCCTGGTGATTGCCGCCGACACCATCGTTTACCTTGAGGACGAACTGTTGGGCAAGCCAACCCATATTGACGAAGCCGGCCGCATGTTGGCCAAGCTGCAGGGGCGCACACACCAGGTTTCGACCGGCGTCTCGCTGATTTATCACAACGACGAAATCAATAAGACGTTCTCGGTGATCACCAACGTCACTTTCCTGCCGCTCAGCAAGGAGCAGATCGACGAGTACCTTGCCGGGATCGATCCGCTCGACAAGGCCGGCGGCTACGCCATACAGCAGGACAAGCACAAGATTATCAAGCGGGTCTCCGGCTCGGTTTCAAACGTGATCGGTCTGCCCGTCGAGCGCCTCAAGGAGGAGCTGAACCACCTGTTCAGCGCAAAAATCGAAGAGCAGTGGTGAGCTTGGCCTCCGGGTTTTGAACCTTTCAGCAGCATTCATGTCCAACCTCTCCCTTAGTGTCAGGCCGACTGGAGATTGATTCCCTGCCAACTCGGGCGTACACCTTGGCCTTGCCAAACAGGCCCACCCTATCCATATGCTGCGCAACCAACGACAAATCCAGACAAGCATCAACAAGGTGCTCGACGGCTTGGTATTTGCCATCAGCCTTTGGCTGGCTCACGTGTTGCGCGCTATTTTGCACTTTGAATTTTTCGGGGGCACGGCTGACATCGCGCCGTTCGAGGCATACATTTCAATAAGTATCTTGCTCCTGTTCGTGACTCCGTTCGTTCTGGACACGCAGGGTTTTTATTCGCGTTCCGCTTGGCCAAGCCGCGCCCAAACCATCTGGCCGCTGGTCAAGACCTCCCTGTTCATCACTCTACTCATCATCACCGTGATGTTCGTATTGAAAATTCAGCTCACGCGATCAGTGATCCTGATCTTTACCCCGCTCAGCGTCGCGCTGGCCTGGGCCAAGGAGGAAGGCTCGCTTCGTTGGCAGCGGCGACGCCTGACCCACACCGACCTTCAGAAACGAATCATCCTGCTCGGCTCGCGGGAGGAAACGGAGAACATGCTCGGCCGCATCGACGGCACCAACGACACGAGCTACCGGGTCGTGCTGCAGTTCAATATCGACCGCGACCCGATTGAGCGACTGTTACGCTTGATGCACGAGCACTCCGCCAACGTCGTCCTCATCAACGCCGGCCACACCAAGTTCGACAAGATCGAGCAGGTCATCAACGCCTGCGAACTCGAGGGCGTCGAGGTTTGGCTTGCCGCCGATTTTTTCAACACGCAGATTGCCCGCACCGCCGTCGACGATTTTCATGGCGTCCCGCTGCTGGTGTTTCACTCCGCACCGGCCGCCTCGCTGCAGGGTCTAGCCAAGCAGGCCATCGACTTCGGCGGAGCGCTGGCCATGCTCGTGCTGCTCTCGCCGGTGCTGCTGCTGTCCGCCCTGGCCGTGAAAATCACCTCCCCCGGCCCGATCCTGTTCCGGCAGAAACGCAGCGGCATCAACGGCCGCCCGTTCACCATGTACAAGTTCCGCTCGATGGGCACCAACGCCGAGCAGCGCAAGCACGAATTGGCCGCCATGAACGAGATGGGTGGCCCGGTGTTCAAGGTCGCCAACGACCCGCGCATCACGCCGATCGGCCGGTTCCTGCGGCGGTTCAGCCTCGACGAGCTGCCCCAGTTGTTCAACGTCCTCAAGGGCGCGATGAGCCTCGTCGGCCCAAGGCCGCTACCGGTGGACGAGACCAGGCGCTTCGAGGATCTCGCCCACCGCCGCCGCCTCAGCGTCAAGCCCGGCCTCACCTGCCTGTGGCAGATCAGTGGCCGCAACGAGATCAATGAATTCTCCGACTGGGTGCGCCTCGACCTCGAGTACATCGACAACTGGTCACTCTGGCTCGACATCAAGATCCTCTTCCGCACCATCCCGGTCGTTTTCATCGGCACCGGCGCGAAGTGAATCCGCGCACCTTTGCGCTTTCACGCACGGGCTGCCTCTGCTAAATAGTGTGCCCGTTCAAGGGCATGGAACTTTTACTCATCGGTTTTGCGGCAGGATTCACCCATGTGATCAGCGGGGCGGACCACTTGGCCGCGCTGGCACCCTTCGCCGCACGCCGCGAACAGCACGCCGCGTGGCGGCTGGGCCTCCACTGGGGCCTTGGCCACGCCGGTGGCGTCGCACTGATCGGCCTGCTCGTCTGGCTCCTAAAGGACGCCGCCGCCGCCGAGTGGCTCTCCAGCGGCGCGGAACAACTCGTCGGCGTGCTGCTGATCGCCGTCGGCGCGCTGGGCATCCGCTCCCTGCTGCGGCACCGCGTCCACACCCACGAACACGACCACTTCGGCATTCGGCACTCGCACATCCACGCACACCTTGGCCAGTCGAACTCCCGCGCAAGCCACAAACACTCACACGCCGCGCTGGGCATAGGACTGCTGCACGGCACCGCCGGCGGCACGCACCTCTGGGTTGTGCTGCCGACACTCGCCATCGCCAGCTTCGGCGGCGTCGCCCTCTACCTCGCCGCCTACGCCCTGGCCACCGTCGCGGCGATGACGCTGTTTTCCGCCGGTCTGGGCCGCTTGGCCAGGCGCTTGGCCAACGGCGGCCCGCAGCTTGGCCACAGCTTCGGCCTAGCCTGCTGCACCACCTCAATGTTCATCGGTGGCTACTGGTTGTTTGCCGGTTAGCTCGGAGGCAACAGTGCGCGAGTCATGTCCAAGCTGATCCACCAAGCCATCGACTCGCTGATCAAGGAAACTTCCCGCTCCTTTTACCTAACCCTCAAGGCGCTCCCGCCGCGCATCCGGCCGCAGATCAGTCTCGGCTACCTGCTCGCGCGCATCGCCGACACCGTCGCCGACTCTAAAGGCGGCCCCACCGACCAACGTCTGCTCACGCTCGAGCAATTCAACGAGCGCATCCAGGGTCGCACCGGTGCGATGCCCAACCTCGCGATCCTAGCCCGGCTCCAGCGCGATCCCGCCGAGGTGCAACTGCTCGAGAATGCCGCCGTGCCGGTCACTTACCTCGAGCAGTTTTCCGAGGCCGACCGGCAGCGCATCCGGCAGGTGCTCGACACGATCACCGGCGGGCAGATGCTCGACATCCAGCGCTTCGCCTACGCCTCCGGCGACACGATCATCCCGCTGGCGCGCGAGGATGAACTTGACGACTACACATACCGCGTCGCCGGTTGTGTCGGTGAATTCTGGACCCACCTTTCGCTCTCGCACCTCTTCGAGGCCAATGCCGCCACCGAGGCGCGGTTGCTCGAGACCGGCGTGCGCTTCGGCAAGGGATTGCAACTGGTCAACATCCTGCGCGACATCCCGGCCGACCTGCGCATGGGCCGCTGTTACCTGCCCAGCGCCGTGCTGGCCAAGCACGACCTCAAGCCGCGCGACCTGCTCACGCCGGAGACGATCGACCGGTTCCGCCCCGTTTACGACAGCTACCTCGACAAGGCCGCCGCGCACCTCGACGACGCCGTAGAGTACATCGGCCTGCTGCCGTACCGGCAGTTTCGGCTACGCGCCGCCAGCATGCTGCCAGTGCTCATCGGCCAGCGGACTCTCGCGCTGCTACGAGGGCAAAACGTGCTCGACGCCAAAAACCGAATCAAGGTCAGCCGCCCCGAGATCAAGCATTTGACCCGGCAAACCGCCCTCGCCGTGCCGTCGCGGCGGCGTAGCCAAAAACTACTCGACCCCCAACGCCATGCCTGAACCTGCACGCACCCAAACGCTGACGCTGCTGGCGGCGGCTTGGCTGCTCACCGGTTGCAGCGGCGACCCGGCGGCCAAGCCCGGTTTTCACGAGATTAACCAGCACCGGTTTTTTATCAACAGCCTCGGCATGCAGTTTGTCCACTTGCCCGGCAGCGACGCCTGGCTTGGCGTCTGGGAAACCCGCGTCGCCGATTACGCCGCCTTTGCCAACGCCACCACCAACGGCTGGCAAGCCGCCTGGTTTCAGGACACCGACCGTCACCCCGCCGTCAACGTCCACTGGCACGACGCCCAGGATTTTTGTGCGTGGCTCAGCCAACGCGAACGCGAAAGCGGCCTGCTCGCCGCCGATGAAGGCTACCGCCTGCCGACCTCGAGCGAGTGGATCGCCGCGCTTGGCCAAGCGGAGCCAACCGACAGTGGCAACTTCGGCCCGCAACTCGGCAGCGAAAGTTTTGACCACACCAGCCCGGTCGGCTCGTTTCCGGGCAACGCGCTTGGCCTGCACGACCTCCGGGGCAACGTGTGGGAGTGGTGCACCGCTTGGCCAAGCGAGGAGGGAGTTGGCCGTATCCTACGCGGCGGCGGCTGGCGAGACGACACCCCCGGGCTACTCGACGCCGACCGCGAACTCATCGTCACCCCCAAGGTCGCCAGCGAGGATTACGGCTTCCGCTGCATCCTCATCCTCAAGCACCCAGCCCAGCCGCACTAAAACGGGTCGCTCAAAGTTCGCGGGAGCGTCTTGGAGTGCGGTTCTCTGCACCTCTTTATTAAACGCAGAAAGCGCGGAGGCGACTCGTGATTGGTTCCCGTGTTTCATACTATTTATTCACAATTTGGGAATCTCGCTTGTGGGGGGTTTCCATTGTCCCGTACGTTGTCCGCAGGTCGGGGAAAAGGCTTTCCCCGAGAAAAGAACGATTTTGAAGGACGACAACGACTGTTTGACGCAACACCCGGATCGATTTGTGAACCGGCACATCGGCCCGCGACAGGACGACATTGCAGCGATGCTCGCGGCGCTTGGCCACGAGTCGCTCGACGCGATGATCAACGCCGGCACGCCGAGTAGCATCCGCCTCGCCGAGCCTCCCGAACTGCCCGCCGCCCAAGGCGAGACCGAGGCGCTCCAGTCGCTCCGTCGCTTGGCCGACGAAAACCAGGTTTGGCGCTCGTACATAGGCATGGGCTACCACGACTGCATCACCCCGCCGGTCATCCAGCGCAACCTGCTCGAGAATCCCGGCTGGTACACGCAGTACACGCCGTATCAGGCCGAGATCTCGCAGGGCCGCCTCGAGGCGCTGCTCAATTTTCAAACGATGGTCTGTGACCTCGCCGGCATGGAGATCGCCAATGCCTCTCTACTCGACGAAGCCACTGCCGCCGCCGAGGCGGTCACGATGTGCCGCAACATCCAGTCGCGCAACAGGGCCAACGCCGTGTTCGTCTCGACCGAGTGCCATCCACAAACAATCTCCGTGCTGCGCACCCGAGCCGAGGCCATAGGCATCGAAGTCGTCACCGGCGAGCCGAACGAGTTCGACTTCAGCACGCCTGTGTTCGCCGTGGTGCTGCAGTACCCGGCCACCGACGGCACGCTGACCGACCCGAGCGGGTTCATTGCACGCGCACACGACAACGACGCGCTGGCCATCGTCGCGACCGACCTGCTGG
>JASLKI010000127.1 GCA_030747575.1 Verrucomicrobiota bacterium
ATGGAGCGGGTGATGGGAATCGAACCCACGTGTCCAGCTTTGACACATGGCAAGCGTGCACGACTTAAACTAGAGCGCCAGCCGAGCGGCTGCTTAGATTCGCTCAAATCGTGTAAGGGGCGCGGCGTTTATAGGTACGCAGGCCATTGGCCTCAGTGTCGTTGACGAAGCTTTCTCTCTTCGGATCGAAAGCAACCTTCCGACCGAGCTTCCAGCTAATCGCGGCTGCGAAGCAGGCCATGTGACCGTACCGAACAGCGGTGGAGTTGCAGACGGGTTGCTCGCGGGACTTCACGCAATCCAGAAAATTGCGGACATGCTGGGCCGGGTCGGTGCCGCGGATCTGGTTCTTGAGCTTCCCTTTAAGAAGTTTTGGGTGGCTTGACTCGATGCCAAGATGATCGCCGGCTTCCACCCAGCCTTCGTCCCCGACAAAGCGCACGGGGCAGGTGCCCAATCCTTTGATCCATTCACCCATTCCTTTGCCTGAGGAAAGCCGCATCACCAGCTTTATTCCATTGGCGTACTTGGCGTGAAGCAGGCCACCTGATTCGGCTTCGAATTCGATCGGCGTGGTTCCATCGGCATCGGCAGCCCATTGACAAAGATCGATCGTATGGGAACCCCACTCGGGTAGTCGCCAGGCAGAATAGAGTCCCTTATGATTACGCCATCGGCCCTGGCAATAGGCTTTGTTGAAAGGAATCTTTGGGGCCGGTCCGAGCCATTTATCCCAGTTGATAATCGTCGGATCCGGTTCAGGCTGAGCCGGCAGGGGATCAAGGTAGTTTTGCAACTGAAGGATGCCGGCGTGAACCTCTCTCATTTGTCCAAGCTTACCCTTCAGCGCCAGATCGGCCGCCAGTTTAAAGTTTGGAACACTACGGCGCTGCGTTCCCGCCTGAAAGACTCTCTTGTGCTTCTTGACATTGTCATCCAGTTCCTGGCACTCCTGGATGTTCATCGCACATGGTTTTTCACAATAGATGTCCTTGCCAGCACGAGCAGCGTAGATGGATGCCGTGGCGTGCCAGCGGTCTCCGGTGGTGACGAGGACTGCATCAATGTCATTCCGTTCCAGAACGCCGGACATATCGTCGTAAATGACGCAATCCTTGTTCCCATAATGCTTATCGGCTTTGCGCTTGATGATCTCGCGTCGCTCCGTTTGTGGATCGGCGACAGCAACGAATTGAGCATCCTTCTGCTGGAAGAAACCATCCAGGACCTTTTGGCCTCGCCGCCCCACTCCGATGCCGCCTAGAACAATGCGGTTACTGGGAGCAACACTCCCGTTCTTTCCGAGGGCACTGGCCGGGATCAGGGCGGGTATGCCGATGGAAGCAAGGGCAGCAGACTTCAAAAAAGTGCGTCGGGTCGTTCTTGTACTCATACAGCGAGGGGAATTTGTGGAATAATTTGCGAAAAAAGAAAAGCTCTGACATCTCGAAGCTCCTAGGTTATTCCTACTATACAGGGATGGAGAATGAGAATTCCTGAAAACGCACTAACTAATCTAACTATTAAGTTCATCATATAGAGATCAAGATAGTGATGAGGATGAGTATTGTTTGTTTCATCCCTTCAACAACACATCATCCAACGCGCCGGTGCTGTCGGAGAATTTTTCAGTGGGCACGCTGAGGGCGTTGAGCATTGTCACATACAGATTATTGAGCGGTACTTTGCGGTCGTTGAGCATGTGGAACTCACCGTGTTTGAGGCCGAGGTTTTTGCCGCCGCACAAGAGGAGCGGGTAGTTACTGTTGTTGTGAGTGTTGCTGTTGCTGCAGCCGTAATAGATGAGGGTATTGTCGAGCAGGGAGCCGTTGGCCTCGGGTGTGGCGGCGAGTTTTTGGATGAACTCGGCGAGCAACTCTCCCTGAAACTGATCGTACTTGGCGAGGCCGCCGCCTGCGGGGTTGCGGCCGATGCCGGCGTGGGCGAGGCCGTGGTGGCCGCCGCCGATGCCGAGAGTTTGCGGGATGTTATCCCACGCACCGCCGCCCATGCTCTGCAGCATGTAGGTGGCATAACGGGTGGTATCGGTCTGGAAGGCGAGATAAATCAAATTGTACATCGTGCGAATGAAGGCGGCCGGTTCCCTCACTGTGGCTTCCAAAGCGAGTTGCTTGGCGTCGACCTTGGGCTTGGGCGTATCGGACCAGCTTTGCATGCGCTCAATGTCCTTTTCCACATCGCGGATGGAATGCAGGTAATGCTCGAGCTTCTCGGAGTCCGCACGGCCAAGGCGGCGTTTCAAATCCTTGTGACTCTCCAGCACGCGATCAACCAACCGTCGGCCGGTAGCGAGCTGGCGTTTGTTGCCCCGCTGCAGCTTGGGATCGGAGTTGAACATGTTGTCGTACAACGCCAGCAGGTTGTTGGTGGACGGAATGGGCCGGCCAAACTGGTTGTACGAGAGCGTGCGCGAAGCGCCCTTGGTGCCGAGGCCTCCTTCGTTGCCGAGCACGAGGCTGGAGTATCGGGTCTTTTTGCCGTGCACGCCGGCGGCGACTTGGTCGATGGATGGATACTTCACGGCATCGCCGATGTTACTGCCGGTGAGGAAGGAATCCGCCGTGCCATGGCCATTGGCGCGGATGACGCGCGGATGCTCGAGGCCATACAGCACGGTAGTTTGGTCGGTGAATTCATTGAACCCGGCCATCGATTTGCCGAACTGCATTTTGCCGTCGACCACGCGCGGGTACCAGCTCCAGTCGCGCGCGGGATGATCATCGGCCAGTGTGATGGCAAAGCCGTGCCCCACGTACAACGCGAGGAATCGCTTGGGCGGCATGGCGGCTTTGGCCTGGGGTGCGGCGTTTGCAGCGTCTAAGCTTTCCAGCCACGGCAAAGTCAAAGCCACACCCGCCCCTCGGAGAAAGTGGCGGCGATTGAGTTGGAGTGATTCGTTCATGGCGTGTCCTTAAATAATTTCGATGTCACGATGGCCTTGATGAGCGTGCGCATCTTGTGGGTGTCGGCTTGGAAAATCTTTTTCAGGCGGAGCAGTTCGGCGTTGTCGCGGTAGGTGGGCGGCCGGCCGATGGCGTGGGACAGGACGTGGCCGGTGAAGGCGTAGGCGAAGTCATCCGCCCGTTCGGTCCGCAGGTATTTCTTGAGGGCCGCCATGCCATTGATGGATTGCCCGCCGATTTCTGCCGATTTCACCACGGGATGAAACTGCCGGCGCTTCGTGCCAATGCTCAAGATTCTCTCACGCGGCAGGCCGATAGCGTCAAAGCCTTCCATCGTGATGCCCCACGGGTCGATGTCCTTGTGGCAGTCGTAGCACGTGCCCACGCGATGGGCCTCGAGTTTTTGTTTGATGGAAAAGGTATCGACCTGTTCGGCCGGCAGATCGGCCAGCGCGGGCACATCGGGCGGTGGCTCGGAAGGCGGATCGCCCAGCAGGCGCGCGCGCAGCCACACACCGCGGTTCACCGCGTGCGCGTCCTGCCCGTTGGAATACGCCAGCAACACGGTAGCCTGCGTGAGCACCCCGCCGCGGCCGGCCGGCGCGGGTTGGCGCGCAAATTTCTGCCCCGCCACGTCGGCCATGCCGTAGTGCTTGGCGACGCGTTCGTTGACGATCACAAAATTCGAGTCGAGCACATTAAGACAACTGAGATCATTGCGCAGCAGCTCACTTATGAACGCAACGGATTCATCCTTCAACGCCGCCTTCGTTGTGGGGCGCCAATTGCGATAGTAATTAGGATCGATGGCGATTTGGTCGAACGCGCTGAAACCGATCCACTTGGCAGTGAAATCGGCCACGAACCGTTCAGCGCGCGGATCCGCCAACAGCCGGTCCACCTCGCGCACCAGATCGGAGTCGGCAATCGGCTTGGGTTGATCCGCCAGCGCCAGCAACTTGGCGTCCGGCGGACCGTTCCAGAGAAAAAAGGCGAGGCGCGAAACCAGCTCGTGATTCCTCGCCCGCGCATCCGTCCCCATCCGCGCGAGGTACATGAATTTCGGATCACTCAACACCAGCGCCAGCGCATTGCGCAAAGCCTCCAGCTCGGTGGCGCCGGTGGCGAACTCCTCCGCCAACACGCTATCGAGATACGCCGCCATGTCCTTGTCGAGGGGCCCCCGCCATGCGCGCGCGGCGAAGACGCGCAGCTTCTCCGTCAGCACCTTGCGCTCAAGCTGGTCGCCCGCCATAAAACTCTGTAGCAACGGTGGCGGCCAACTGGCGTGGTACGGCAGCTCAAATTCCACCTGCTCCACCACCACGTGCCCGTGGTTTTTCATCACGTCACGGAAGATCGACTTGGTCTTCCCCTTGCCGCCCGGGTGTGCCGCGGCCGGACCGAGGTAGGAACGAATGAGGCCGCGCTGTTCCCCAAAGGCATCGATCCAAATATCATCCGGCCGCACGAGATACACCTCACCACTGCGATCGGCCTCGCCAAACGCCCGCGGCTGTGGAAAGCCGACCAGCGCGTTGTTGTTTTGAATGGACAGGATGCGCCACGTCTTGAGGCGTTGGCGCATTTCCTTTTTGTTTTTGGCGGGTCCCCGCTCGATGGGCTCCAGACTCATGCCGACCCAGTCGCGCACATTCCCGAACAGCTCAAATGTCTGCGGCCCTTTTTTCACCGGTACGGTGAGGCTGCCCACCCGCTTGTACGGGCGCATGAAACCTTCATCGAGATACAGCGAAAGCTCCTGTGGCGCGGCCTTGCCGGCATCGGTTGGCGGCTCGTTGCGCACGGTGATGCGGATGCGGAACTCGCCCTCGGGCCGGTTGTCCTTCAGGTACATCCGATACTCGTGCTTGGGCGGCAACGGAATCTCAAACTTGTCCTCGAGCCATTTCGGGCCGTTGTAAAGATTGCGCCGACTGCGCTCGCTCATGCCCCAGCTGGTGAGATAATGTTGCTTCTCCCAATCGCTGCCGGTGAGCCGATACATGTTTTCCCGCACTGCCGGATCCGGCGTGGCATCGGCGATTGCCAGTCGCAACTGTTCCAAATACAGCGCCATGTATCCGCCGGAAATGGCAAACTCCTCCTGCAACGAGTACCCGTGTTTGTCCACCGGATCCTCAATCAGGCTATCCGCCACGTGCCTCGAGACGCCCAGCAAATCCTGCAAGCTGTGCGCCAGTTGATTGTTCGAAAGCCGCATCAACGGATCCGCCGGTCCGCGCGCATCCGCCTCATGTCGAGCCAGTGCTGGCAGCACCTGCGCCAAAAATGCTTGGCGCGTATCCGCTTTCGACCGCTGCTCGACATCCTTCGGTGGCATATCGCCCCGCTGCAATTGATGCACCACCTCGCGCCACGCCTCATAATTCTCCGCCACCACCGGCAGCCCCAACGAATCCAACCGCACCATTCCCTTTGCCTTCTCCGCGTTGTGACACTTCACACAATGCGCCTCGAAAAACGCCAACGGCTTTGCCACCAGTGTTCCGGCGAGGAATAGGCCAAACCATACTAGTTGAAAAGGGATTCGGTTCATCCGACTTCTGGGAGACTACAAACAAATTGGTGCCCGCACAAGTCACCGGTGCAACATCCGGCCACTACTGCTTTGGCGCGGCCAACCTTCGTTCGCTTGGTTGGGACCGGGGCTCGTGCGGCTGTGGCATATGGCAAGCGTCAGGGAATACATCTTCACTCAGATGGATGGCTCTGCTAGTTTTGCTCCACGTTAATCCCCTCGCACCTTTACCAGAGAAGGCCAAACGCCCATGTCTCTACGATGTCTTCTCCGTCAATGAGAATCCTCTGAGCTTCCCTGAATCAGGATTGTGGGGTAGTTTTGATTCCAACGATGCAAGAGTACAACTTGTGGAAAGACGGCTGCCTTAAGCAAGGACTGAGATCATTCAGGAAAAATTTTCTGGGTGTCATGTGCATGTCCACACTTGTACTATCTGTACTAATTCTAGGAGCTAGGTTTGGAGATATATATTATTTTTTCAAAAAATGGGGATTGTTCGTCATTGATAGAGATATACAAAGTTGGCAGGGATGGATAGCCTTGCTGGTACTTGTCATCGCCCCACTCATAATAGGTCTGGCGGCAGTATATTTTGTTCAGATCAACCGAGGCAGGCCTCTCAAGGAGTCAGGGGTTTTTGAAGGAATCCATAAGAATTATTCAAAGTGGCTTGGGGTTGTATGGATTCTTTATGCGGTGCATTTATTTTGGTGGACTCTATTTCAATATACTACAAATTCTGTAGAAGGATTCACACCACCTGCATCTGATAGGCTAGGAAATTATGACTCACCCACTGAATGGATAGCCGATATAGCATCTGTAGCAGGGCCGCTCACCGTTTTTTGCATGGCTTATAGTTGGATATTTTCAATTCCGATATTCGCACTTCAGAGAACCGGTTTTAGTTCTACTTTAACAGTCAGTAGAAAAAAAGCATGGAAGCGTCCTGTTCATTTTCTATTGTTCATGTTTGTCGTGAGCTTAATTGCATTGATTATTTGGGGTGCCGGCTTCGGATTAACGCGTTTAATTGAGCCATCTTCTTTTGACACAAGCAAAGGAATCGGAGATTTCGATTGGGCTCCTGCCCTGTTATTTGTGATTGCTTGGGTAATGTGCACCCTGGGAGCAGTATTTAATTCGATGTTTGCCGATGTATTGTTTGATTCCAATTCGGATACTGAAACTGATGGACAATCATTGTCGGCCCCTTCAGCTGAACAAATCAGCGATCCTTAGAAACCAGCACCTTATTCTTCTGACCACCCTCTGAACCCAATCAGAGAAATCCACCAAACCGACAGAATCCAATTGGGATAGTGTGGAAAAGAGTGGAATGTGTTTTGGGAATCGAACCCAAATCTAACACAATTCACCTCAGCTTGATATATGCAGTTGAGCACTGAAAAAGCAGTATTGGGGTGGGTCTATCAAGACCTACTAACACAACTCACAATATATCAAGATATATCACTAAATCGGTGTGAAATCGGTGTGAAAATCGGTTGCGGAATCTGTGTCGAGAGTTGTGAGATCTCCCGGGAGACTTGGGTCTCACTGTGGTTGATGATTTATCTTGATTCAGAGAAGTTTAGAGAATCTACAACTTATCTTTTAGAAATCCATAACTTTATGATATCAAACCCTTCCAAGGTAGCATTATTGTTGTAAGGCTTCATTGCGGGTTCTTGAAATTGTTTTACACGGGCTTGAGAAGGGGGTGTGTATTTTATTTTTAAAGTCCCCGGTGCACCTTGATGGATTTCTTCAAAAAAAGTAATTTTTTCTGACCCAAGTAACTTTATTTTACTATAGTAC
>JASLKI010000128.1 GCA_030747575.1 Verrucomicrobiota bacterium
GCGCCGCATCACGATTGCCACGCCGGCGTCACTGATCGCGCTGCTGCGCTCCGTGAGCGTGAGTTGGCAGTACCATTCACAATCGGAAAATGCCCGGACCATCGCCGAGGCGGCGCAACAACTGTACAAGCGACTCGGCACATTCCTTGGGCACTTCGACAAAATCCGCACCGGCCTCGAGCGGGCAAACAAAGCGTACAACGCAGCCGTTGGCAGCTACGAAAGTTCGATCAAGCCAAGCGGCGAGCGCGTCAACAAACTACAAACCGGTGAGACCGAGGGGAAGGAGCTCCCCACTGTCGAGCCGGTGGCGGAGGTTCTCCGAACCCTCCCCTCCCCGGCCGAGGACGAAACCGACCAAGCCGAATCGGCCTGAGCTTGGCCAAGCTCACTGTTCACTGCTCACTGTTCACTTCATCATGATCCGGCACCGGCGGGAGGCCGAGCGCCATGAAGAACGGCACGACGAGAAACGCTGCGCCGACCCAGTAAGGCATCGAGCTGTCGAATTTCCAGTAGAGCAAGCCGCCCATGATCGGGCCGATGGCGCGGCTCAGCGAGCCAAGCGAACGGAACACGCCCAGCGACAGGCCCTGCCGGTCTCCCGGCGTGTAGCGCGACACGAGCGAGTTAAGCGACGGCATGGTCATCCCGCTGCCTGCGGTCATGAGGAGCAGTCCGCCGTAAAGCATACCGATGCTTGTCGCGTTGCCGATGATGAGAAAACCAGGCAGCGTGCAGCAGACACCGGCCAATGCCGTCCGGCGCTCGCCCATACGCTTGATGAGTTGCCGCGCCACACCACCCTGGAAAAAAATCAGCGACATGCCGATGAAGACAAACATCCACGCAATGTCAATCGGCTTGAAGCCGAGCGTCTCGGTCGCGAAAAAGGTGATGGTAAACTCGACCGACGAAAATGCGCACCAATAGGCGAAGTACATGAGGTTGGTGTGGGCGACGCCCGGCAGGTTGATCCGCTTGAGCTGGGCGAACGGGTTGAAGCCGCGCTTGGCCGGTTGCTGTTCGCGTTTCTCCGGCGGCAAACTTTCGGAGAGCAGGAAGATGACGAGCAGCCAGTTCACGCCGGCGATGGCCAGCGCAATGATCGCCGGGCCTGAAAAGGGATGCAGCGCCAGCCCAGCCGTGGCCTCGCCCTGCTCGACCAGTTGCCAACTGAAGGCGAACCCGCCGATCGCCGGGCCAAGGATGAAACCCAAGCCTAGCGCGACGCCGATAATGATCATACCTGAAGCGCGGTTTTTGCCGGTGGTGATGTCGGCCGCGACGGCTGAGGCGGTGGAGATGTTCCCGGCCATGATGCCGCCAAGCGCACGACCCAGCACAAGCAGGGCAAAACTCCCGGCGAACACCCAGATAAGGTTCGCCAGCACGATACCCCCAAGAGTGAAAATAAGCGTGGGACGACGACCGTGTCTGTCCGAGTACGCCCCCCAGATTGGAGCGAAGACAAATTGCAAAAAACCGTACAGCGAGCCGACCACACCACCGAACAGAGTTGCCACAGCGTTGGTGTCGCCCCCGGCGAACTGATCCAACCAGGCGACTAGCGAGCCAATCAAGCTCTCCTTCCCATCGAGCTTGAGGTAGTAATCAAGCATCGCCGGGAAGAGCGGGAAAATGATCGAGAACCCGACCACGTCGATGAACACGGTCAGGAACACAATGAGCAGGGTGGGCTTCTTCATCCGTTAAAACCACGCACCAATACGTGCCGGCGTCGCGGGCCGCGCAGTCTAGGGAAGCCAGTTCACATTACAACGCCTTTCCCCCACCTCGTTGCACTGAATAAAAGCCATTGCACGGGCTTGGCGGGAGTCGTAAGTTTTCCGTAAATCAATGGGTACTGTTTTCAAGGAACGAATCCCTTTGCTGATGGCCGTTGGGTTTGTGCTCAATTCTGGCCAAGCGGCCACGGTCACATTCGAGGCGGATGTGCGGCCTATTCTCAAGGCGCATTGTTTCCACTGCCACGGCGAGGACGGCTCGGCCAAAGGCGGGCTCGACGTGCGCCTGCGCAAGCTGCTGCTCAAAGGCGGCAAACACGGCCCGGCGATCGTGCCTGGCCAAGCGGAGAAGAGCCTATTCTATTCAAAAATTCGAGATGGCGAGATGCCCAAGGAACAAGCCAAGCTGTCGACCGCGGAAATCGAGACCATCCGCCGGTGGATTGAGCAGGGGGCCGAGACAGCCCGCCCCGAGCCGGACAGTCCCGACGAATGGATCACCGATGAGGAGCGCCGTTTCTGGGCGTTTCAGCCGATCAAAAATCCGTCCGTGCCCGGCGGCACGGCCAATCCGATCGACGCCTTCCTGCTGCGCCAACTAAATGCCGACGGACTTGGTTTCTCGGCGAAGGCCGGCAAGCGCACGCTCATCCGGCGAGCGACATTCGACCTCACCGGACTGCCGCCCACCCCGGAAGAGATCGCGAAATTTCTCACCGACGAAACACCGCAAGCCTACGACCAGCTAATTGATCGCCTGCTGGCTTCACCAAATTACGGCGAGCGCTGGGGACGCCACTGGCTCGACGTCGCCGGTTACGCCGACTCGGAGGGCTACACCGAGAGCGACGCCGAGCGAGGCTGGGCATGGCGCTATCGCGACTACGTCGTCCGCGCGCTCAACGACGACATGCCGTGGGATCGGTTTATCCGCGAACAACTCGCCGGCGATGAAATGGTTCCGCCGCCGTACACCGGCCTGGATCCGGAACAAGTCGACAAGCTCACCGCGACCGGTTTTCTGCGGATGGCACCGGACGGCACCGGCTCCGGCGCAAACACCGCCGCAGCCCAAAACCAAGTCATGACCGAGACGCTCAAGATCGTCTCCACATCGCTCATGGGCATGACCGTTGGGTGCGCGCAGTGCCACGATCATCGTTACGACCCGATCCTGCAGTCGGATTACTACAAGTTGCGAGCCGTCTTCGAGCCGGCGCTTGACCCGGCAAACTGGCGCATGCCGCAGAGCCGGCAGATCTCCCTCTTCACCGAGGCCGACCGGAAGCAGTGCGCCGACATCGAGGTCGAGGCGAAGAAGCTCGATGCCAAACGGCAGGCCAAGGTCGATTTCTTCATTGAGCGCACGCTGGAATGGAAGCTGCGCAAGGCGCCGGAGGAACTGCGTGAGCCGTTGCGGGTCGCCTACAAGACGCCGACAGGCAAACGCAACGACGAGCACAAGGCGCTTTTGGACAACCACCCAAGCGTGCGGCAGATCAGCCCCGGTTCGCTGTACCTTTACGATCGCGAATTCAACGACGAGATCGCCAAGCTCAGCGCTGAGCGCAAAAAACTCACCGACAACAAAGACGCCGATAACGCCGAGGCACTCAAGAAGCTCGACGGGCAAATCCAGTATTTTCGCGATAGCCTGACCAAGGTGGTACTCGACGCCATGGCCAAAAAGGCTGCCGACGTCCGCGCCACCAAGCCGGAGGAGCCGTTCATCCGGGCGCTGACCGAGCAGGCGGGCAAAGTGCCGGTCACGCACCTTTTTTTCCGGGGCGACCACGGCCAGCCCAAGGCCGCCGTGAAACCGGCCGACCTGAGCGTAGTGGCGCTGAATAAAAACCCGATCCCCGAGAACGATGCCAGGCGACCCTCGACCGGACGACGGCTGGCCTTGGCCAAGCGCCTGACCGACGGGACGCATCCACTCACGGGCCGGGTGCTCGTCAACCGATTTTGGCTGCACCACTTCGGCCGTGGCCTGGTCGATACACCGGGTGACTTCGGCAAACTGGGCGAGAAGCCAAGCCACCCCGAACTGCTCGACTGGCTCGCCAGCGACTTCATGAAAAACGGCTGGCGGCTAAAGCGCCTGCATCGGCTCATCATGACCAGCCAGGCTTACCGCCAAACTTCGCGCCGCTTGGCCAAGCTCGACGAACTCGACCCCGACAACCGGCTACTCGGCCGCATGAGCGTCCGCCGACTCGAGGCCGAGACCCTCCGCGACTCGATTCTCTTCGTGAGCGGCCAGTGGAACCCGCGCATGTTCGGTAAACCGGTGTCGGTGAAGGAGGACGAGGTGGGCCAGATCGTCGTCGGCGTGAGCACCAACGACAGTTCCAATCGGCCAACGGGAAAAACCATCTCGCTGGGTGCCGAGGAAAACCGCCGCAGCCTCTACGTGGAGGTGCGCCGCTCGAAGGTGCTTTCGTTTGTCGAAGCATTTGACGCCCCGTCGATGAAGCCAAACTGCACCAAGCGGACTGTCTCCACCGTGGCGCCGCAGGCGTTGATGCTGATGAACAACAACTTCGTCATCAGCGAAAGCCGGTCGATGGCCGGCAGGCTCCAGCACTTCGCCAAGGGCAGCCTCGACACGCAGCTTGGTTTGGCTTGGGAAACCACGCTTGGCCAAGCGCCCAGTGCCGGCGAGCTGGCCCAGTCGGCGGCGTTCGTTGAAAAACAAACCGCCTTGTTCAAGATCCAAAAAGAGAAGCAACCCGCCCTCGCCGCCTTGACCAATTACTGCCAGGCGCTATTCAGCTCCAACGCATTCATCTATGTCGATTGAGGATTCACAGCTTCAGTCAAGTCGCCGGCATTTCCTTGCGAGAAACGCGATGGGCATCGGCGGGGTGGCTCTGACTTGGCTGCTGCAGCGGGAGGGCTTGCGGGCCAAGCCGGTCAAGCCGGAGTTCGCAGCCCACGACCTCCTGCCCAAGCGACCTCCCTACGAGCCTCGGGCCAAGGCGATGATCTCGCTCTTCATGCAGGGTGGGCCAAGCCAGATGGATCTGTGCGACCCCAAGCCGATGCTAGACGAGTGGGCTGGCAGGGATATCCCAGTGAAACTCAAGTACGACGATGCAGCCGGGGCCAGCGCCCAGGTACTGCCCAGTTCCTGGAAATTCAACAGGCACGGACAAAGCGGCATGGACTTCTCAGAGCTGCTGCCCGGCTTCGGCGAGATTGCCGATGAGCTTTGCCTCATCCGCAGCATGCACACCGGCGTGAACAATCACGGCCAGTCCATCCACGCCCTCAATAGCGGCCGCTCCGTGAGCGGCCGGCCATCGCTGGGCAGTTGGCTCACCTACGGCCTCGGCACCGAGAGCCAAAACCTGCCGGCCTACCTCGTGCTGCGCGACCCTGCAAGCCTGCCGGTCGAAGGGACGTGGAACTGGTCGGCCGGCTGGCTGCCTAGCCTGTATCAGGGCACCGTGGTGAGGGCGCGCGAGCCGCGCATCCTGAACCTCGAGGCTCCGGCAAATCTGCGCGGCGGTGGCCAGCGCAACTACCTCGACTTCCTCGGCAACCTCAACCGCAAACACAGCGCGTCGCACCCAGGCGAGCTGGATCTCGAGGCGCGCATTGCCAGCTTCGAACTGGCCGCCCGCATGCAGACCTCCGCGTCCGACGCGATGGATATCTCCGGCGAAAATGCGGCGACAAAAAAACTGTACGGCATCGATGAAGACGCGACGAAGGAGTACGGCACACGCTGCCTCATCGCGCGACGGCTCGTCGAGCGCGGTGTGCGATTTGTGCACGTGTTGACCGGGAACCAGTTTTGGGATCACCACCACGGCATCAAGGGATCGCTGCCCAAGGCCTGCAAAAAAACAGATCGGCCCATCGCCGGACTGGTGAAGGACCTCAAGCGGCTTGGCCTGCTCGACAGCACGGTAGTGCACTGGGGCGGTGAGATGGGGCGGCTGCCGGTGGTCCAGAACACGAGAAATGCTGGGCGCGACCACAACACCTACGGCTTCAGCATGTGGCTCGCCGGCGGCGGCTTCAAGGCCGGATACATTCACGGCGAGACCGACGAGTGGGGCCATCGCTCCGTGCGGGACAAGGTGAATCATTACGATTATCACGCCACGCTGCTGCAACTGTTCGGTCTCGACCATGACCATCTCAAATACAAGCGGGGCGGCCGGGAGCAGAGCCTCATCGACGGCCAACCGGCCCGCGTGGTGGAGGAACTGCTGGCATGAACAACCCGGGCGAAGCCTTCAACCGCCGCCGGTTTCTCCGGCACAACACAATGGGCATCGGCGGCCTGTCGCTGGGCTGGCTGCTGAACCGCGACAAATTGCGCGCCACTCCGCCGGCGGCTCCGCGTGGAGAACAGTCGTTCGACCTCACGCCAAAACAGCCGCACCACACTCCGAAGGCGCAGGCGATGATTTCGCTCTTCATGCACGGCGGCCCGAGCCACATGGATCTCACCGATCCCAAGCCGGAACTGACGCGTCTCGACGGCAAAGAGTACAGCGACGACGTGCATTACAGCTTCGCCAACGAAGCCAGCCGCAACCTGTTGGGCAGCCCGTGGAAATTCAAGAAACACGGCCAATGCGGGATGGATTTCAGCGAGTTGCTGCCGCACACGGCCGGCATCGCCGATGACCTTTGCATGATCCGCAGCATGCACACCGGACACAACGGCCACGAGGTCTCCATCCGCTACATGAACGCCGGCATCCCAGCCGTGCTGGGCAGGCCGAGCCTCGGCGCCTGGCTGACATACGCGCTTGGCAGCGTGACGGACGAGTTGCCGGCCTACATGGTGTTGTCCGACCCCGGCGGTCACCCGGTCGATGGCGTGCACAACTGGACCAACGGCTTCCTGCCAAGCCTCTACCAAGGCACCGTGTTGCGCGCGAAGGAGCCTCGAATATTCAACCTCAACGCGCCGAACCACCTGAAGGGCGACGTCCAGCGCAACTACCTTGACTTCCTCAGTCAACTCAACCAAGCCCACTTGGCCAAGCGCTCCGGAGAACACTCGCTCGAGGCGCGCATCGACAGTTACGAATTGGCTGCCCGGATGCAGACTGCAGCCACGAAGGCGCTCGATATTAGCGGCGAAAGCGCAACGACGAAAAAACTGTACGGCATCGATCAGGATGCAACCCGTGAATACGGCACGCGCTGCCTGATCGCACGGCGGCTTGTCGAGTACGGCGTACGGTTCGTGCAATTGTTCCTCAACGGCCAACCGTGGGATAATCACCAAAACATCCATGGCGCCCTCCCCGGCATTTGCCGCCGCACCGATCAGCCGGCCGCCGCACTCGTAACCGACCTCAAGCAGCGCGGACTGCTTGACTCGACCGTGGTGCATTGGGGTGGCGAAATCGGCCGCCTGCCGGTGGTGCAGTCCCGTTCCAAGCCGGGACGCGACCATAACGGCCAGGGATTCAGCACCTGGCTTGCCGGCGGCGGATTCAAGCCGGGAACCATTTACGGCGAAACCGACGAGGTGGGACACCGGGCCGTGGTCAACAAAGTAACGGCCAACGACTACCAAGCGACACTGCTTCACCTGTTCGGCCTAGACCACAACGGGATGGTGTATCACCACAACGGCCAACAGAAAAAGCTGACCGCCGGCCGGCCGGCCCGCGTTGTGACAGATATTTTGGCTTAGCCTTGGCCAAGCGCCCGGGCGTAGGCGGCCTTGAGTTGCTCGACCGACTTTTCCCAATTGAGCTGTGTGTGAAACCGCTCGTGGCCAAGTCGACCCATCCGCTCGCATTCGCCGGGATCGTCAAGCGTCTCGGCAATCGCTTGGCCAAGTGCTTGAGCGGAGTTCTCCGCCACATAGCACGCGGCATCGCCAGCCGAGAAACGTCCCTCCTTCAGGTCGAACATCACCTGCGGCTTAGCGAAAGTCATGTACTCGAGCACCTTGTTCATCGTGCAGTGATCGTTGTACGGGTTGATCGGGTCGCTCGATACGCCGAGATCCATCGTCCGCAGTCCCGTAAACAAAAACTCGTTCGACACGCG
>JASLKI010000129.1 GCA_030747575.1 Verrucomicrobiota bacterium
CCTGTCGCTGTTTGCCGCCGGGATGCTTGGCCTCGTGTTGGCCAACAACCTGTTGCTGCTGTTCATGTGCTGGGAAATTGTCGGCGTCGCGTCGTATCTGCTCATCAGTTTCTGGTTCCACAAGCCGGAGGCCGCCGCCGCTGGCAAAAAAGCGTTCATAGTCACGCGCATTGGCGACATGGGTTTTCTCATCGGCATCCTGCTGGCGTTCAAGACCACCGGCACGCTGACGCTTTACGACGGTGGCCAAGGGCTGCTGGAGACGCTGCCCTCTGGGATGGTTTGGGGCATGCAGGCTTCCGGGCTCATCAGCCTGTTGCTGTTCATGGGGGCGATCGGAAAGTCCGGCCAGTTACCACTGCACGTGTGGCTGCCGGACGCTATGGAAGGCCCGACGCCGGTCAGCGCGCTGATTCACGCGGCGACGATGGTGGCAGCAGGTGTATTCCTCGTGGCGCGAACGATCCCGTTGTTTGAGGCGGGCGGCATGCTGCCTGTGGTGGCCTGGGTGGGTGCGATTACTGCGCTCGTTGCGGCATTCATCGCGCTTGGTCAATACGACCTCAAGCGCATCCTGGCCTACTCCACAGTGAGCCAACTCGGCCTGATGATGGTGGGGCTGGGTGTGGGCGGCGTGGCGGTGGGCATGTTTCATTTGCTCACGCACGCCTTCTTCAAGGCGCTGCTCTTCCTCGGTGCGGGATCGATCATCCACGGCTGCCACGAGGAACAGGACATCCGCAAAATGGGCGGCATTTGGAAACCCATGCGCGTGACCTCCATCGCCTACCTTTGCGGCACAGCGGCACTGGTGGCATTGCCCTTCGTCACTAGCGGTTATTATAGCAAGGATCAAATCCTTGCCGCCGCGTGGGAAGAACCGTTGATGAGACCTGTTTTCTGGATCGCCGCCGCAGCCTCGCTGCTCACGGCGGTGTACATGACGCGCCAGTGCCTTTACGTGTTTGCGGGCGAATACCGCGGCGGCAAAACGCCGCACGAAAGCCCAGTGACAATGACCGCGCCACTGGTCATTTTGGCGCTGTTTGCCCTCGGCATGGGGAGGTTTTTTGAAACATCAATTTTTGCCAAACTGCAGGGGGAAGTTATACACGATAAATTTGTCATCGCCGTGAGCATGGCGGTGGCGCTGGGCGGCATTGCGCTTGGCTGGCTGATTTATCGGGGCCGCGCGCTTGGCCAAGCGGCAGATCCGCTCGCCGTCACGCCGCTCGTGCGCAAGTTGTGGTTCGACGAACTGTATGCCGCCACGGTGGGCCGGTTGTGGGCGTTGGCCATCGTAATCGCGGAACAACTCAATGAGCTGCTGCTCTTCGTACGCGACTTGGCGGTACTGCTGGCGGACAGGATTGGCAACGCCTTCGCCATCGGTGGCGACCGCAAATTGATCGACACACTGGCCTTCGACGGCATGTGCAACCGACTGCGCTCGGCCGGCCACGCCGTGACCCGCCCGCAAAACGGCTTTCTCCCCGGCTACCTCCGCCTCATCGCGCTCGGCGCGGTTGCATTGGGCGTGCTGGGGTTTTGGATGAAATGATCACCGCACTCACATTGGCCCCAGTGGTGGCGGCCGTGCTGATTTTGGCCCTGCCGGAACGCCGCGCCCGCACGGTGGCGCTGGCCGGTGCGCTGGTGTCGTTGACGCTGGCGGTGTGGATGCTTGTACAGTTTAACGAGCAACCTGGGGATCTGAAGTTTGTGGAAAAGGTGGAGTGGATTTCACAGCTTGACACTGATCAAACAACGGCAGCGGAAAAGAAGAATAAAACAATGGTGTCGTACTTCGTGGGCTTGGACGGCACGAACGCGCTGGTGCTGCTGTTGTCGGCGCTTCTCGCGCCTCTCGTTGTGCTGGCTTCATGGCAGCACACCGACCGGCCGCGCACCTATTTCGTGCTGCTCAGCCTGCTGTTCACCGGCCTGTTTGGCACCTTCACCGCACTGAACTTTTTCCACTGGTTCCTCTACTGGGAATTGGCGCTGGTGCCATCCTTCTTTCTCATCAAGCTCTTCGGCAAAGGCGAGGAGCGGCACAGTGCGGCGCTGAACTTTTTTCTGTTCACCGTGCTGGGCAGCGTGGCGATGCTGCTGGGCTTCCTGTTTTTGTACAAGAAAACCGGCACATTCGACTTCATCGAGCTCGCCGAAAAGAGCGTCAATGTCAGTCCGCTAATTTTCTGCGCCGTGCTCGCCGGGCTGTGGGTGAAGGTGCCGCTCGCGCCACTGCACATCTGGCAGGCGCCCGCGTACGCCGCCGCGCCAACACCGGTGGCCATGCTACTCACCGGCGTGATGTCGAAAATGGGCGTGTACGGTTTCCTTCGAATCATAGTCAACATCTTCCCTGAGCAACTGAAGCAGCACGCCGGCACGCTGATGGCTTTCGCGCTGGTGACGATCCTGTGGGGCGCATTCCTCGCGCTGCGACAGACCGATCTCAAGCGCCTGCTTGCCTTTTCGTCGCTCAACCATGTGGCCTATTGCGTTCTCGGCGTGGGCGCACTGGGCATCGCAGCGGACGGCCTCAAGGTGGACGCACACGCGCTGGCGAAACAGGGTATCATACTGCAGATGTTTGCCCACGGCTTGGCGGCGGCCGGCTTGTTTTACCTCGTGAGCCTGCTCGAGGATCGCACCGGCTTGCGCGGGCGTGACGATTTCGGCGGACTCAGCGCTGTCACTCCCCGGTTCGCGGCGGTGTTTTTCATCCTCACATTCTGCTCGCTTGGCCTGCCGTTCATGGCGGGATTCGCGGCAGAGTTTTTGATTTTCAGCGGCACTTTCGCCGTCGCACCGGGTATAACGATCGCGGCAACGCTTGGCCTGCTGGCAACAGCCGTCTTTTTGCTAACCATGTTGCAACGAGTTTTCACCGGACCGATCAACGAACAATACAAGTTCATGCCGGATCTGACCCGGAACGAAATCCTGATTTTATCCCCGATCATCATCCTTATTTTCTGGGCCGGCATCAACCCCACAACTTGGCTGGAGTTCAGCCAAAAGTTGACCCAGATGATCCCCTGACATGACCGCGCTACTCACCATTATTTTGAGTTTCATCGGCGCACTGGTGTGCGGTCTGATGCCATCGAGTACGCACCGGCGTATTCGCTGGGTGGCATTGGTGGTCGCGGTGGCCGGCCTGGTGGTGTCGATGGTTTGTTGTGTAAATTATTCTAACCTCGACGGCCGCAACTTCAGGGACTTGATCGAGGCTAACTGGATACCGTCCCTCGGCATCGGCTTCATCACCGGCTACGACGGCATCAGCCTACCACTGCTGCTAGTGACCGGCTTGGTGGCGGTGTGTGGTGTGTTGTTCACCTGGAATCTCGAGACGCGGGCCAACCAATTTTACGCCTTTTACTTGGCGCTGATCGGCGGCGTGTACGGCGTGTTCCTGTCGCTCGACCTGTTTCTGCTGTTTGTGTTTTACGAGATCGCCGTGGTGCCAAAATATTTCCTGATAGCCATCTGGGGTGGCACACGGCGGCAATTCGCGGCGATGAAGCTGGTGCTCTATTCCTTCGGCGGCAGCGCACTGGTACTGCTGGGAATGCTAGCGCTGTACTTTGGGTCGGGGCTAACCCCTCTCACCTTCGATTTGCGCGAACTGATGGGCGCGAATTTTTCCAAAGATCTGCAGGTGGTTGTGTTTCCGCTGATTTTCGTCGGCTTCGCCATAATGGCCGGCATGTGGCCGTTCCACACCTGGGCACCGACCGGCCACGTGGCCGCGCCGACGGCGGCAAGCATGCTGCTAGCCGGTGTGGTGATGAAGCTGGGCGCGTACGGCTGCCTGCGCGTAGCCGTCGGGCTGTTGCCAGCGGGCGCTCAAGACTGGGCACCGTGGGTAGCGGTGGTGGCGGTCATCAACATCGTTTACGGCGCGCTCGTTGCCTTGAAACAGGACGACTTCAAGTACGTCATCGGCTACTCGAGTGTCAGCCACATGGGTTTTGTGCTGCTGGGCATCGCCACGCTAAACCTCACCGGCATGACCGGCGCCGTACTACAGATGTTCTCGCACGGCGTGATCGGTGCGCTGCTCTTCGCGCTGGTGGGCACGGTGATTTATTCACGCACCAAGACGCGTATGCTCGATGAACTGCATCGGCTGATCGATCGCATGCCGGGCATCGCCTGGGTGTTCATCGCGGCCGGCCTGGCGTCAATGGGGTTACCGGGTTTCAGCGGATTTATCTCCGAACTGTATGTGCTGATCGGCACGTGGAAGTCGGAGTCGCTCTCGGGCTGGATCGTTGGCGGCGCTGGGTTGGGTATCCTGCTCACGTTCGGCTACACGCTGGTGAAAATTCATGAGGCATTTTTCCGCGAACGAAAAACGTCTGATCCCGGCGATGCGGAGACAAGTTATCCGGTGATGACGCTGCCGGAGAAAATCGGCGTGGCAATCCTGCTTGGCTCAGCGCTGCTCATCGGCCTGTGCCCCTGGTTGTTGACGGACAAGATTTCCCCCAGCCTGAAACTGATGCTCGATCGCTTTCCCAGCTTTCCCACCAACTGACGAGGCGACATGGATTATCAACAGCTACTCTTGGCCCTGCTCCCCGACCTGCTGGTCGTGGGGGCGTTGTTCGCCGCGTTGGGGGTGGATTACTCGCGCCTGCGCGGCAGCCGCTTGGCCAAGCGCTACCAAGTGGCCTGCCAAATCTCCGCCGCAGGGCTGATCGCCGGGCTGGCGGTGCTCGTGTTGCAGATCGCCGGGACGATGCCCGTGATGGAGTCCACCGCCGACGGCCAACTGGTGCTGACACGCAGCACACTGACGTTGAAGGCGCTGCTGTATGCCATGGGGCTGGGCGTATTGCCCTTGGCCAAGCGCGACCAGATCACGCCGCAGGTGAGCGAGTATTTTGCGCTCCTGCTGTTGGCAACGCTGGGGATGGGATTCGTGGTGACCAGCCGCAACCTGCTCGGTGCGTTCGTCGCGCTGGAGCTGGTCAGCCTAAGCCTTTACGCGATGACAGTGCTAAATCAAGCCAAGCGCGCCTCGGCTGAGGCGGCGCTGAAATACCTGACGTTCGGCGCAGTAGCATCCGGGTTTCTTTTGTTCGGCCTGAGCTACCTTTACGGTGCCACTGGGCAACTCGACCTCACCCAAATGGCCGACCTGCCACACTCTCCAATGCTGGTGCTG
>JASLKI010000130.1 GCA_030747575.1 Verrucomicrobiota bacterium
GACATCGAGCAGTTCGACCTCGACGTCACGCCGGACTTCAAGAATCGCCGCGTCGCCGGCACCGCCACGTTCACCTTCCGGCCGATCCTCAAGCCGCTTGGTCAACTGCGCCTCGACGCGCACGACCTCGAGATCAGCAATGTCACCGCAGACGGTACGGGGATCGCTGCCTGGCAGAACACCGACCGCGCGTTAATCGTGACTTTCGCCGAGCCGATCGCAGAGGGCGGGCAGGCCAAGCTCACCGTCACTTACGAGGCCGAGCCGAAAAAGGGACTCTACTTCCGTACGCCGGAGATGGGCTACGACCCCGGCGACACGCATATCTGGACGCAGGGCGAATCGATTGAGGCGCGGCACTGGTTCCCGTGCTTTGACGCGCCCAACGAGTTTTTTACCTCCACCATGACCTGCCGCGTGCCCGAAGCGATGGTCGTCCTCTCCAACGGCAGCAAGGTCAGCGACTCAGTCGATGCCGACTCTGGCCTGCGCGTCGTCAAGTGGAGTCAGGACAAGCCGCATGTCAACTACCTCATCACGCTTGTCGCCGGTCACTTCAAGCGCATCGAGGAGAAGCATGGCAACCTGTCGATGTCGTTCTGGACGGCGCCGTCCGACTTCGCCAACGCCGCCAACTCGTTCCGATACACCAAGGAGTGCATGGAGTATTTTGAGGAGGAAATCGGCGTGCCCTACCCTTGGGCCAAGTACGATCAGATCACCGTGCAGGACTTCCACTGGGGCGGTATGGAAAACACCAGCCAGACCACGCTCAACGCCTCCACGCTTTTCAGCAGCGAAACGGAAAACATCCGCAGCAGCCAGGGACTGATGGCTCACGAGCTGGCACACCAATGGTTCGGCGACCTCGTCACCTGCAAGGACTGGAGCCAGCTCTGGCTCAACGAGGGATTCGCCACCTACTACACGCACCTTTTCGCCGGGCACAAGGACGGTATCAACGAAATGCGCTACGGCCTTTATCGCGACCGAAAGAGCCTCACCGGCCGCGGCGGTGATACCACCGCGATGGTCAACCGCAAATACAACTCTCCAGAGGAAATGTTCCGCAAATACGGGTTCATGTCCTATTCCAAGGGAAGTTGGGTGCTGCATATGCTGCGCTCACAGCTTGGCCCGGAGTTGTTCCGTAAATCTGTGAAGACCTACCTTGAACGCCACAAGCACAGCAACGTCGTCACCGAGGATTTGCGCTCAATTATCGAGGAAATCTCCGGCCAGTCGTTCGACCGGTTCTTCGACCAGTACGTCTTTCACGCGCACCATCCCGAGTTGAAAATAAGCTATGCGTGGGACGAGAAAACCAAGCTGGCCAAGCTCAGCGTAAAGCAGGAACAGAAAGTCGATGCCAACGTGCTTCTCTTCCATGTGCGGTTGCCGGTACGTTTCACCGTCGATGGCCAGGCCCTCGATCGCTCGCTGCACATCACCAAGACGGAGGAGGACTTTTACCTCCGCTTGGCCAAGGCACCGTCGATCGTTCGAATCGATCCCGACGTGACGCTGTTGGCCAAGCTCAGTTTCACGCCGACGACCGCGCTGCTGCACGCGCAGTTGGCCGACGAGAGCGACGCGCTTGGCCGACTGCATGCCGTCGAACTAATGGCTAAGCGCAAGGACAAAACCACCCGCGAGAAACTGAAACACGCGCTGCAGAACGACCCGTTTTATGCCGTCCGCCTCGCCGCCTCCAAAGCGCTGCGAGGCATCGGCGGTGACGACGCGTTCGCCGCGCTGACCGACTCGACCGATCAACCCAACGCCAAGGTGCGCCAACAGGTCATCTCCGACATCGCCACCCAATACAACCCGGAGGCCTTGGCCGCTCTCAAGCAGAGCCTCGCCAGCGAGAAAAATCCGTCCATCCGCGCCCGCGCCATCGGCGGTCTCACCGGGCACGACGACAAGGCGGCACGCGCGCTAATCGACGAGGCGCTTGGCTCCGCGTCGTTCCGCCACCAACTCGCCGATGCCGCCGTCAGCGCGCTGCGCAAACAGGACAACCCGGCCAACCTTGCCAAGGTTCGCAAC
>JASLKI010000131.1 GCA_030747575.1 Verrucomicrobiota bacterium
TTACTGGAGGTATTCGAGACGTTTGACGTTGCCAACCCGAACGTTGTGTCCGGCCGGCGTTCTGAAACGATATTGCCGACTCAGGCGTTGTACCTGATGAACAGTCCGTTTGTAAATGCCGAGGCAGGGCGGGCAGGGGAACGTATCATTCGTTCCGGGGCGACCAATGCTGAGCGGGTGCGCTTGGTTTATCGACTTGCGCTTGGCCGTGAACCCAGCGCTGTTGAGGCGGATGTGGTGATGAAATTTATCGAGGAATCGAAAGCCGCCGAAAAGTCCGGAGCTTGGTCGGCCCTGGTTCACTCGCTTTTTGGGAGTGTGGACTTTCGACACTTGGATTGACGATCGACAAAAATGAATTACAATTCCTCCGTGCAACCGGTTTCGCGCAGGGAAATGCTCAGGACTTCAGCCTGTGGATTTGGTTCTTTGGCCTTGGCTGGACTGTGTCAGCAGGCGCAGGCCTCTACTGGTCCGGCGACATTGCTTCAGCGTCAGCCGATGTTTGCGCCCCGGGCCAAGCGAGTGATCTTCCTTTTCATGGCAGGCGGACCTAGTCATGTCGATTCGTATGACTACAAGCCGGAGCTGATCAGGAACCACGACAAGGATTACGACTTCACCGGCGTTCGGTTTGGCACGTTTGGCAAGAAGAGCAAACGGAAGCTGATGAAGCCGCTGTGGGACTTCAGGCAGTATGGTCAATGCGGCCAGCATGTCTCCGAGTTGTTCCCGTACACGGCGCAAATGGTCGACGATTTATGCTTCATCAAATCGATGCATACCGAGGGCGTCGCTCATGGTCCTTCAACGTTATTCATGCACACCGGTGCCACCAATTTAATCCGTCCGTCTGTTGGTAGTTGGGTGACGTACGGTCTGGGCACGGAAAATCAGAATTTACCCGGCTTCGTGACACTGCAGCCTTCCGGTTCGAAGGGTGGTCCAAGAAACCACTCCAACGCCTTTCTGCCGGCGATCTACCAGGGCACCTCCATTGGCAAGGCCGGGCAACCAGCGGGTGAGGCAACGCTGCGCAACGCCGTGAACCCGTCGTTGTCGCATGCTGAGAAAGTACGTAACTTCGAGTTGCTGCAGGAGATTAATCGTGCCCAGTTGTCCGGGAAGCCGCAGGACGATCAACTCGAGGCGGTAGTGCAATCGTTCGAGCTCGCCTGGCGCATGCAGATGAATGCCCCTGGGGTATTTGATCTGTCCGGCGAAAGCGCGGCAACCAGGGAACTATACGGTATCGGTGAAAAACCGACGGACAACTTTGGTAAACAATGCATGATGGCACGCCGTATGGCGGAGTCTGGGGTACGCTACATTCAGGTAAATTACGCAGATGAAAGCACCAACCCGCGCTGGGACCAGCACAGCAACATGCCTAAGCACATGGATCACGCCCGTGCAACTGACAAACCAGTCGCTGGACTTCTGGCGGATTTGAAAAACCGTGGACTACTCGAAGAGACGCTGGTTTGGTGGGGGGGAGAGTTTGGCCGCACACCGTTCTCACAAAGCGGTGACGGACGTGATCATAACCCGCGCGGTTTCACAACATGGCTTGCAGGTGGAGGCGTCAAACCGGGCATCTCCTACGGGGCTACCGACGAGCTCGGCGACACCGCAGTGGAGAACAAGGTTCATATGCACGATTTGCATGCGACCCTCCTGCACATTCTCGGCTTGGATCACGAAAAGCTGACCTACCGATATGCCGGTCGGGACTTCCGCTTAACTGACGTCCACGGCAGCATCGTTCAAGGGATTTTGTCCTAAGGGCGAGCGCGAGAGGGACCTGTTTTACCTGCGAAGGTGTCTTGTGGCCCTTTCCTGCATCCAAGCGATATCTTTGTTATTGGGGGAAGGGCGATCGTATGGGGTACCCACACCTTTTCTAAACGCGGCCACGGTTCGTGAATCCAGCCATTTCTTTGTTTCGGAGTGCCCGTCGGCAAACGATAACCCGCCGCCACCGCCGTGGTAACTCGCTGGAATATCCACAATTCGGTGCATTGTTGGTTTATCCGGATAACCTCCCATATCCACCACAAACATACCGTCATTGATGCTGTCTTCCCTTTC
>JASLKI010000132.1 GCA_030747575.1 Verrucomicrobiota bacterium
GGGCGAGCGTATCTGCATTCTCATCGACTTGCCCGACCTCGGCTTGGCCAAGGACTGGGGGTTTCTCAACGGCGATCAATACTCGATCCAACGCCACGCTCATGACACTTTTTATAAGGGACTGCACGACGGTGTGATGTCCGAGCTTGGACTGGGTAGTGGCGAGTTTTTTGCCTACGAGGAAACAGGTGGCAGTAATCTCGATCTGCCGGATAGGGCCGTCGCACCGGACGGAACCGAGCGGAGTCTTGAACGGGATGTTTATCCAAACTTCGATATCATCCTCTGTATTTCGACGCACTCCGCCACCGCGCCACTGACCGCCCTGGCCAAGCGCCACGGTTTTCGTGGGGCGACACTGCACGGTGTGAATGACACGATTCTCCGCAGCGGCCTTGCTGTGGATTACAACGAAGTCAGTCTTGTCACCGAGAGACTCCGCCTCGCGCTGACCCGTGCCGACTATTTTGAAATCGAATTTAAGCTCAGCGACGAAACACACAAGCTACGGCTCGAGTGCGGTCAGCAGGAGGCGCAGAAAAGCCATGGCATATGTCTTTCTGACGAACCCGACGTCGCCAACCTTCCCGCAGGCGAGGTGTACTTCGTGCCGACCGGCGGCAACGGCGCGTTCCCGATGCAGTACGCCGACGGCACGCTTGGCTTGCAGCAGGTCACCGGCGGCCGCATCACCTGTGCCACGCTGATCCGCGGTGAACAAGCGGTCATTGACGCGCACAACGCCAAGCTGGCCAACGACCCGGTCACCGGCGAACTCGGTGAGTTGGGCTTCGGCACGCAGGTGCTGCCGGTGTCCGGTCGCGACATTCAGGACGAGAAAATCCTCGGCACGATGCACGTCGCCACCGGCCGCAGCGACCACCTCGGTGGCGACTTGACGCCGGACAAGTTTGCCAAGGCCCAAAACGCCACGCACGACGACATCCTTTTTTCACCGAGCAAAACCCCCGACATTACCGTCTCCGAAGTCCGCATGCAGCGCGACGGCGGGTCGATCGTCGTGCTCGAGAGTTACCAACCGGCCGAGCACCTCCTCCGGGCGATCGGCTGAGATGAGTTTACTTTCGCCGAAAGCCGCGTAACCTCCGCCGCACACGTCATGCGCATACTCACCTGCATCCTTACACTGGCCGGCCTCGCCGCCGGGGAACTCTCCGCCGCGGACAAAAAACCGCTGCGCGCCCTGCTGATCACCGGCGGTTGCTGTCACGATTACGCCACGCAAAAGGATCTGCTCAAGCAGGGGCTTGAGGCGCGGATCAATGTCGTTGTCGATCACGTGCACTCGCCGGACAAAAGCACCAAACCGCCGTTGGCCATTTTCGGCAACCCGGACTACGCCAAGGGCTACGACGTGGTGATCCACGACGAATGCGCCGCCGCGCAGACCGATCCCAAGATCATCGCCGGCGTGCTCGCGCCGCACCGCAGCGGCATCCCCGGCGTGAACCTTCACTGCGCCATGCACTCGTACCGTTTCGGTGACTTCCGCAAACCGGTCAAGGCCGGCGCGGCCAACGCCAAGTGGTTCGAGTACATCGGCGTGCAGTCCAGCGGCCACGGCCCGAAGAAGCCGATCGCGATCGCGTTTGAGCACAACGTGCCGTTCATCACCAAGGGAATGAAAGACTGGACGACCGGAAACGAGGAACTCTACAACAACGTACAGGTGCTCCCCACCTCCAAGGTTGTCGCGCGCGGCACGCAGGTCAAAAGTAAGGCCGTCGTCGCGTGGACGAATGACTACAATGGCGTCCGTGTATTCAGCACCTCCCTTGGCCACAACAACTTCACCGTCGCCGATTCGCGCTACCTCGACTTCGTCGCCCGCGGACTGCTCTGGGCCGTCAAGCGCGAGGATGCGCCGATCAAAAAGGCGGATAA
>JASLKI010000133.1 GCA_030747575.1 Verrucomicrobiota bacterium
GCCGCGCCGGAAGCCGCGAGTTGGCACGACGGCTTTTACTGGCTCGTCTCCTTCGCCCTCATCATGAGCGTGGTGTCGCTCTACTATTATCTGCGTGTGCTGAAAGCCTTCCTCGTCGCCCCCAGCGATGACGGGAAAGCAGTATCGATTGCACCGATAAAAATCGGGTGGGCGGCAGGAGTAACACTATGTCTGCTGGCAATCGCTGTCTTGGCGCTTGGCCTCTGGCCGGAACCGCTCCTAGAACTATTAAGAGATTTATCCCCGCCTGGCCAAGTGATTGACCTTGGGTAACTTATCTAACCGACAGCGAGTGCGCTACCTTGCGTAACACCCGGGGCGGGAAGCAGGCTGGTACCGGTAAGATACTGGTCGATGGCGCGGGCGGCGCCGCGGCCTTCGTTGATGGCCCAGACGACGAGGGATTGGCCACGGCGACAATCGCCGGCGACAAAAACGCCCTCGAGGTTTGTGGTGAATTCCCCGTGCTCACCGATAAAGGTTTGCCAATTGCCACGCGGGTTCTGGATCTCGAGCCCGAGCATTTCCCCAACGACCAACTCGGGACCAACGAAGCCGGTAGCGAGTAGTACAAGGTCCGCCGGCCATTCCTTTTCTGAGCCCTCCACTTCGGTGAACGGCGCGCCGCCCTCGACCGGTTTGGCCCAATCGACCTCAACGGTTTTCACAGCAGTGATGTGGCCGCTGCCGTCGCCGAGGAATTCCTTCGCGAGAACGTGATATGCGCGGGGATCATTGCCGTGCTTTGCTTTGTTTTCGGCATGCGAGTAATCGAGGCGATAAACGCGCGGCCACTGTGGCCATGGATTGTTCGCGGCACGCTCGGCGGGGGGTTGGTCGAGCAATTCAAAATTCACCACGCTCTTGCAGCCATGCCGTAGCGAAGTGCCGATGCAATCCGCGCCGGTATCGCCGCCGCCGATAACGATCACGTTTTTGTCCTTGGCCGACGTGTACGTCTCGTCCTCGAGATTGGAATCGAGCAAACTCTTCGTGTTGCGCGTAAGAAAATTCATCGCAAATTGAATGCCGTCGAGATCGCGCCCTGGATTACGGCCGGTGGGATCGAAGGGCTTGGTCGCGCCGGTGGCCATCAGTAGCGCGTCGTTTTCCTTCAGCAAATCGTTGGGGTCGATGAACCGCATTTCACAGCCGCGCTCCTCCATGATTTGCGTCATGTGGCCGGAGGCGAAGTCTTCCTTTTTGCCGACGTGCGCGCAGGTGACAAATTGCACGCCGGCCTCGCGCATCAAATTGACACGGCGATCCACGACGCCTTTATCGAGTTTCATGTTCGGGATGCCGTACATCAACAATCCCCCGATACGATCGGCGCGCTCGTACACGGTAACCGTGTGTCCAACTTTGTTGAGTTGATCCGCCGCGGCCAAGCCGGCAGGGCCGGAGCCAACAATGGCGATCTTTTTGCCTGTACGTTCCGCGGGCGGTTCAGCACTCACCCAGCCTTCCTCGAATGCACGATCGATGATCGTGTTCTCTATATTCTTAATCGTCACCGGCGGATTGGTGATTCCAAGTACGCACGCGCCTTCGCATGGCGCGGGGCAAACGCGTCCGGTGAACTCCGGGAAATTGTTAGTCTTGTGCAGTCTATCAATCGCCTCGCGCCAGCGGTTTTGGTAAACGAGATGGTTCCACTCGGGAATCAAGTTGTCGATCGGGCAGCCGGTGCCGGATTGGCAAAAAGGCACGCCGCAATCCATACAGCGCGCGCCCTGAGTCTGCAGATGCTCCTCGGCGGGATTGGTATTGATCTCGTCATAGTCGTTCACGCGCTCGAGCGGGTCGCGATACGGCACCGCCTCGCGCTCGAACTCCATAAATCCTGTTGGTTTACCCATTGAAAATATTCGATTAGTTAAGCGACCAATTCCTGTTCACCTTTTTCTCGCTCCGCTAGCACGCGTTTGTAATCCGTCGGCATCACTTTCACAAATTGACCAAGCGCCGTGCTCCAGTTGTCAAGCAACTCAACGGCCACAGTGGAACCGGTCCGTTCGGCGTGTTCCTCGATGAGGCTTTGCAGTTCGGCGATGTCCTCGGCATCCTCCACCGATTCGAGTTCCACCATTTCCATATTGCAATTGGGCGCGAAGGCGTTGTCCGGGTCCCAAATGTAAGCCACGCCGCCGGACATGCCGGCGGCGAAATTTCGACCGGTGGGTCCTAGGATGACGGCGCGTCCGCCGGTCATATATTCGCAACCGTGATCGCCCACGCCTTCGATGACCGCTGCCGCGCCGCTGTTGCGCACACAAAATCGTTCAGCGGCCCGCCCGCGGAAAAAAGCCTTGCCGCCGGTCGCGCCGTAAAGGCAGACGTTGCCGACGAGAATATTTTCCTCCGGCGCGAAGGTGGAAACCTTGGGCGGATAAATGGTGAGCTGACCACCGGAAAGTCCTTTGCCGACATAATCGTTGGCGTCGCCTTCGAGCTCTATGCTCACGCCCTTGGCGAGAAACGCACCAAGACTTTGGCCGGCGGAACCGGTGAATTTAATTTTCACCGTGTCGTCGGGCAGCAATTCCGAG
>JASLKI010000134.1 GCA_030747575.1 Verrucomicrobiota bacterium
TGCTCTTGGAGCCCTCGGCATAGTACGGCCGCATGTTCACGTTGACGAATGCCCAGCCGTACTTGCCGGCGATCTCGGCGCAAAGCCGGTTCACCTCGTCGTAATGGCCGCGGATGGCAACCACGCGCGCGCCGTAAATCAGTGAGTTGAGAATCTTGCCCTTCTCGAGGTCGGCCGGGATGAACACCATCGCATCTAAGCCGGCGGAGGCGGCGTTTGCGGCGACGGAGTTGGCGAGGTTGCCGGTCGAGGCGCAGGCGACCGTCTTAAAGCCAAGCTCCTTGGCGCGGCTCAACGCGACGCTGACAACGCGATCCTTGAACGACAACGTCGGGTAGTTTACCGCGTCGTTCTTCACCCACGCCTCGCGCACACCGAGCCACTTGGCCAGGCGGTCGGCCTTGACCAGCGGCGTGTAGCCGACTCGCGTGCCGACGGTCGGCTCGTCGGCCACCGGCAGCAACTCGCGGAAGCGCCACATCGTCTCCGGCCGCTTGGCCATGGCGGCCTTGGTCATCGACTTCTTGATTTTGTCGTAGTCGTAAACGACCTCGAGCGGCCCGAAATCGTACTCGCACACATGGGTTGCCTCGAGCGGATATTCCCGCCCGCACTCGCGGCACTTTAGTGCCCGCATGAATCCTGCACTCTTGCTCATGTTGCTGCTTTCGCTGCGATAGGCCGGGAGTGAGTGGGACAAAAAAGCCCCTTCCCGAAAGACGAGAAGGGGTGAAAATTAATTCCGAGATCTCGTCCCATTTTTCCCGGCGACGCGCCGGGCTGGAATTGGCACCTTGTCATTGGCTTCGCGGGCCAACCGGTTGCCGTGGTGTCATTGGGCCAGATCCCTCAACCACTCTTAATGAGAACGCCGCAAATGCAGCGAATCGGAATGATACGCAAAAGGGGCCAACTTGTCAACCGAAATTCGGATTTCACCCCGTCTCGGCCTGACATTGGCCAAATGAAATCCGTACCCACGCTCGCTCATGGATGTAGTACACAAAAAACTTGGTCACAAACTCAATCGCCCCTATTTGCAGTGCCTTGGCCTGTTCGCCGGTCATGAAATAGACAATGAGAATGGTCGTAAACGTCGCCACCAAGCGCCACGTAACTCCTTTCACAGCGCTGCGGAGCGGCGATTCGGTCAATAATGGGGCAATTTCGTTTTTCATTTTAATGACGGGATTTAGAGTCAAGCGCTTGGTCAAGCAACGCCGGATGGGCAATGTAAGCCGTTAATCTCTACTATGTCAATAGAGATTATGTTTTTCTTGCTGTTTTGCCATTTTTCCTTTTGGTTTCTTCTGTGTTCCGCCATCTCATTTTCTTGCTGACTTGCTTTGGTTTGTCCGGTTTCGCCATTTCCGCCGCCGAGCCGGAGGCCGCCAAGCGGGATCTTCCTCGCCTGAAACCGACCGAGCCGGCCGCTGCGCTTGGCACTTTTTCGCTCAAGCCCGGTTTTCGGCTGGAATTGACTGCTGCCGAGCCGTTGGTCGCCGATCCGGTGGCGATGGCGTTCGATGAGAACAGCCGGCTGTTTGTCATCGAGATGATCGGCTACTCGGAGCATCGCGATGACAAGCTTGGCCAAGTGCGCCTGCTCGAGGACACCGACGGCGACGGCCACTTTGACCACTCGACGATTTATGCCCGCGACCTCGCCTGGCCAACGGCGATCGCCTGCTACGACGGCGGCGTGTTCGTCGGCGTGACGCCGAACATTCTTTATTTGAAGGACACCGACGGCGACCGAAAGGCCGACGAGCGGCGGGTTGTCTTTACCGGCATCGGCGACTCGGTCAACCGGCTCAACATGCAGTCTCTCATGAACAGCTTTCGCTGGGGACTCGACAATCGTATCCACGGCACGGCTAGCGGCACGCCGGGGAAAGTGCGCGTTGTTGGCAAGCCAGAGTTGGGAACGGTTTCGTTCGTTCGATCCGATTTTTCGTTCGACCCGCGCACGCTTGAGTTTCGTTTGGAGAGCGGCGGCGCGCAGCACGGGATGGATTTCAACGCGGCGGGACAGAAGTTCGTCTGCAGCAACAGCCATCACATTCAGCAGGTGATGTACGAGCAGCGCTACGCTGGCGTGAATCCTAACTTCATGCCCCGGTCGCCGTTGGTTGACATCCCGGTGGACGGCGCCTCGGCACCGGTGTTTCGGCTCAGCCCGGATGAGGCGTGGCGGATCATCCGCACGCGTTGGCGCGTTGCCAAGCAAGTATCCGGGCCGGTGGAGGGCGGCGGGCGTCCGTCCGGTTATTTCACGGCGGCAACCGGTGTGACGATTTACGACGGGCACGCTTGGCCAAGCGGGTACACCGGCGACGCTTTCATCGCCGACGCTGGGAGCAACCTGGTTCATCGAAAAAAACTTCGTTCCCATAGGATAAAATTTACCGCGCAGCGCCCCGACGATGAACGC
>JASLKI010000135.1 GCA_030747575.1 Verrucomicrobiota bacterium
CGGATACACGCCGCTCGTCAAGGCCGACCGCTTGGCCAAGTGGCTCGGCGTGCGAGAGGCGTGGGTGAAGAACGACGCCGTCAACTACCCAACGTTGTCGTTCAAGGACCGCGTCGTCAGCGTCGCGTTGAGCCGCGCCAAGGAGCTTGGCTTCAAAACCGTCGCCTGCGCTTCGACCGGCAACCTCGCCAACTCTGTCGCCGCCAACTCTGCTTCCGCCGGCTTGGATGCGATCGTGTTCATCCCGGCCGACCTCGAAGAGGGCAAGATTCTCAACTCGCTGATTTACGGCGCGCGCGTGGTTGCCATCCGCGGCCATTACGACGAGGTGAACCGGCTTTGCGCCGAGATCGCCGGCAAGTACGGCTGGGCATTCGTCAACGTGAACATGCGCCCGTACTACGCCGAAGGCTCCAAAAGCATGGCGTACGAAGTCACTGAGCAACTCGACTGGAAACTGCCGCAGCACACCGTTGTGCCGATGGCATCCGGCTCGCTGCTCACCAAGATTCACAAGGGTTATCAGGAATTGATCCAGCTCGGCTTGGCCAAGGACACGAAGCCCACCGTGCACGGCGCGCAGGCGACCGGGTGCTCGCCGATCTCCGTCGCGTACAAGCAGGGGATGGATTTTTTCAAGCCGGTCAAGCCGGACACCATCGCCAAGTCGCTCGCCATCGGCACGCCGGCGGACGGGTTTTACGCGCTAAAAGTGATGAAAGAAACCGGGGGCGCATCCGACGATGTGACCGACGACGAAATTCGTGAGGCGATGTCCGCGGTCGCCGAGTGCGAGGGCATCTTTACCGAGACCGCTGGCGGCGTGACCGTGGGCGTGGCTAAGAAACTGGTTGCCTCTGGCAAGATTCCCGCCGAGGATTCCGTCGTGCTCTGCATCACAGGCAACGGCCTCAAAACGCTCGACGCCGTGCAGGGACACGTTGGCAAGCCGGCCGAGATTAAGCCAAGTTTGCGCGAGTTTGAGCAACTGATCGAGTCCGACAACAAAATAAAATCGAAGTAACCCAATTCCATTTCAAGCATGGCAGCAACAATACGAATCCCCACTCCACTCCGGAAGCTCACCAACGAGCAGGAAACCGTCGAGGTCGAGTCCACCACCGTTGGCGCAGCGATCGATGAACTCGAGGGCAAGTTCCCCGGCATCAAGGAACGGCTCGTCGGTGAGGACGGCGAAGTTCGCCGCTTCGTGAACGTGTACGTCAACGAGGAGGACATCCGGTTCCTCGAAAACCAGGCCACGCCGCTCAAGGACGACGACGACGTCAGCATCATCCCGGCAATCGCCGGCGGCTGACCCGCGGAGACAAGATTATGGCAGCCAAGAAAAAGACGGCCCGCAAGACCGCGCGCCTCTGGCTCATGTTCCCGCCCAAGCTCATCACCAAGCCGGTGGTGTGGGAACTTTCAAAAAAGTTCCCCGTCATCACCAACGTCCGGCAGGCGAGCGTGACGGACGAAATCGGCCTGGTCTGCCTCGAGCTCGACGGCTTGGCCGCCGATGTGAAAAAAGCCATCACTTGGCTCGGCCGCAAAGGCGTCAGCGTCGAGCCGGTCGAGATCAACGTCATCGAAAGCTGAGCCAACCGCTTGGCCAAGTAGTTGTTTAAACCGGCGGGATTTTGCGCAGAGGCGGCGCTTTCACAAAGTCCACTTGTCGGAGATAGACTGGCTCAAGCTCCGAAGCCTCGACGAAATCGCGGCGGCTCGCGGCCAGGCGGCCGACATGCTCGGCGGCGGGAAATTTGTCGCCCAAGCCGGGGCCGATGACGGGTTGGCCGGCGGCGAGCAACGACTCGTATTCCGGCCGCTTGGCCAGGCGCGTCGGCTCGACATTCCGGATGCCATCATCGGCCAGCTCAAATCTGGCCAGGTAAAACTCCCCGCGCTGGGCGTCCACCGCCAGCGTGGTTTCGCCCCGCCGCCCCGCCGCCTGCTCTCCCGTGGCCAACGCCTCAAGGCTATCGACAGCCTGCACTTTCACTCCAAGCGCGAGTTGCCACCCCTGCGTCAGCGCGATCGCCGCGCGGATGCCGGTGTACGAGCCGGGGCCGATGCCGACGGCGATGCACTCGATCTCCGACCGCCCGACCTCGGCCTGGCCAAGCGCGGACTCGATCAATTGCACCGCAGCGGTGTCGCGGCCCTCGGTGACCGTTTGCGCCGCGAGAAGCCGATCGCCGTCCAGCACCGCGACGCTCCGGTAATCAGACGAAAACTCAATCGCCAAAATCTTCATGAATAAT
>JASLKI010000136.1 GCA_030747575.1 Verrucomicrobiota bacterium
CAGCCGGCCTGGCCAGGCGCGACAGCGACTCCGGCGACGCATCGACGTAGCGCACACCCTGCTGCTTGAGCGACTCGAGGTGGCCAATGGTGGCGTCGAGCAGTTGATGATATGCGCCGGGCATCGGAGAACAAGGTAGGCCAAGCCGCTGACCGGGCACAGGCCAAGTTATTCACCGTCGCAATACTACGGCTTGCTCACTGGACGATCGCCTTGAAGACTTCGTGATTCATCATCGGATCCCACGTGGCATCGGTTTTCAACTCGCCAATCTCCATGCGCTTCAGCGTCTCCAAGCTCGACTCGAGTTCGACATTCACTTTGTCCGGCTACCTCGACATTGCGTAAATAAAACGCCCGCGCGAGCGACTTGGGAATCACCCTACTCTGCGACAAGAACGGATCGGCCGTGACGGACTTGATCGCCTTCAGCAACGCGGCGTAGTTGCCCTGATCCCGCTCGAAGCGATGTTCGTGAATCAGAAACTTGTCCCTTCCGAAGATCCCCTGCACGAGCGGCTGGACGATCTGCTCCCGCGTGGTGAGCAACTCGAGCGCCGTGAGATTGGATAACACGACGATGTTGGTGAAAACAATGGCGGGCAAGAGCGGCTTCCCCTGCGTCCTTGCCAAGTCGGGGTGGGTTCCCGTAGGTTTCCCCCCGCTTTTGGGAATGAAGGTTTACATCAACGGCAAATTTTACAGCGAGCAAAACGCGAAGGTGTCGGTGTTCGACCACGGGCTGCTTTACGGCGACGGCGTGTTCGAGGGCATCCGGGCGTACCACGGCCGGGTGTTCAAGCTGAAGGAGCACATCGACCGGTTGTTCTGCTCGGCCAAGGCGATCCTGCTCGACCTGCCGATGACGCATGCGGAGTTGATGGAGGCCACGCTCGAGACATGCCGCCGAAACAAGCTCAACGACGGCTACATCCGATTGGTGGTGACTCGCGGTCGCGGCACGCTGGGCCTGAACCCCAACCGCTGCTCCGACCCGCAGGTGATCATCATCGCCGGGAAGATCCAGCTTTACCCGCCAAGCCTTTACAAAAAAGGCATGGAGATCGTGACGGTGGCGACGACGCGCAACCATCACAACGCGCTAAACCCGGCAATCAAGTCGCTGAACTATCTCAACAACATCATGGCCAAGATCGAGGCGAACATCGCCGGGTACGAGGAGGCGATCATGCTCAACACGGAGGGCTACGTGGCCGAGTGCACCGGCGACAATATTTTCATCCTCAAGGATGGGCGGATGTTCACGCCGCCGCTGTCGTCCGGCGCGCTGCACGGCATCACCCGCGGCACGGCGATCGATCTGCTGGCCGAGCTTGGCGTGCCGACTTCCGAACCGAACATGACGCGGTACGACCTTTTCAACGCCGACGAATGTTTCCTCACCGGCACCGGCGCGGAGATCGTGCCGGTGGTGAAGATCGACCAGCGAGTCATCGGCAACGGCAAGCCGGGGCAGGTCACGAAGAAGATGGTCAAGGCGTACCACGAGCTGACCAAGGTCTCCGGCGAGCGGATCGCCAAGCGCTGAGCGCTCTGGGGCAAGGATGGCTGTCTCCAGCCGTCCGCGACGTGGGCTTTTGCCACATCCGGCCCGGAGAGACATACCCACCCCGCACTTGACCAATTTTTCAAGGGGCAATTTGCCAGCCTTGCGCCTTTGATTCTCGCAGGTTTTGTGCTATATTTTCTGCGTTTTTGAGGGATCAAACGGTTTGGCCCGCTTGAACTAACAGTACGAACGACAATTTTTTCCCGGACGGATGCTCTGCGATATTTGCAAGGAAAATGAGGCGACGGTTCACTTGACCCAGATGGTTGAGGGAAAGACCAAGAAGATCGACCTGTGCGAGAGTTGCTCGAAAGCCAAGGGCGTGGACGACCCCACCGGCTTTTCGCTGGCCGACCTGTTGCTGGGCCTCGGCGCCTCGCAGGAGATGGAGGAGTCCGGCAATACCATGGGGAAATGCCCCAAGTGCGGCTTCAGCCAGACGGATTTCAAGAAGACCGGCCGGCTGGGTTGCCCGGACTGTTACGACCACTTCACGGAGGGGGTGGAGAGCCTACTCAAGAGCATGCACAAGGGCACGCGCCATGTTGGCAAGGCGCCCGCGGTCTGGCAGCAGACGAAGGTGTACGTGGATCGGCTGCACTCATTGCAATCGAAGCTCGACAAGGCAGTGGCCAAGGAGGATTACGAAAAGGCGGCGCAGTTGCGCGACGAGATTTCCCGGGTCAAGTCAGAGTATTCCGAGTCCACCATTTCCTGAGCGATGAACATACAGGATATCCTTTCCAAGCCAGAGGATGCGTCCGGTCGCGAGGGGCCCTCCAACAAGATCGTCCTGTCCAGCCGCGTGCGGCTGGCCCGCAACCTCGCCACCACGCCGTTCCCCGGCAGGGCGAAAAAATCGGTGCGAGTGGAAACCTTCAAGCACATCCGTGACAACGTGATGGGGGTGGATCCGATGCGGGATGCCTTTCACACCGGCATGGAGGATTTGTCCACGCTGGACAAGCAACTGCTCGTCGAGCGCCATTTCATCAGCCGGGAGCACGCCGCCAAGACAGCCGGCAGCGGCATGGCGCTCAGCGGCGACGAAACCCTGTGCGTGATGATCAATGAGGAGGATCACCTGCGCATGCAGGCCCTGCTGCCGGGATTGCAGGTGGACAAAGCCTGGATGGCGATCGACCAATTCGACACCGCGTTGGAGTCCAACCTCGACTACGCCTTCTGCAAGCGACGCGGCTACCTGACCGCCTGCCCCACCAACCTCGGCACCGGCATTCGCGTCAGCGCGATGCTACACCTGCCAGGGCTGGTCTTGAGCGAGCAGATTAACCAGATCATCCAAGCGGTGAACAAGCTTGGCCTGGCCGTCCGCGGCCTGCACGGCGAAGGCACGGAGGCGCTGGGCAACATCTTCCAGGTCTCCAACCAGATGACCCTCGGCGAGACGGAGTCGGATATCGTCGAGCGGCTCAACAAAGTGCTGTTGCAGATCATCGACCACGAGGAGAACGCCCGGGGCAAGCTCCTCGAGAACAAGGCCAAGATGGTTTACAACCACATCGGCCGGGCCTACGGCATCCTGGCCAATTCCCACAGCATCTCCTCCAAGGAAACGATGAATCTGCTGTCGCTCTTCCGGCTGGGCATCGACCTGTCCCTGTTCCCCTGCAACAAGCCGGCGTTGACCGAGGAGCTGTTCATCATCACCCAGCCGGCGCACCTGCAGAAAACCCGGGCGGGCAAACTCTCGGCCGAGAAGCGAGACATCCTCCGAGCCAACCTGCTGCGAAGCCGGCTCTTGAAGGTGGATCGCCCTGCCACGCCAGACATGCGGAAAACAGAAGAGAATGACGAATAAACCCAGTGCTTGGCCAAGCGAAGCGGCAGCCATTCCCAAGCTGGACAAAACCCGCCGGGACGTCCAAACTGGGCAAGTATTTTTATGAGTGACGAGTCAATGAACAACTTCACCCCGCGCGCCCAGCAAGTGTTGGCGCTGGCGAGGAAGGAGGCCGACCGCTTCAACCACAGCTTCGTGGGCACCGAGCATCTGCTGCTGGGCCTGATCAACCTTGGCCAGGGCGTCGCCGTCAATGTCCTCCAAAAAATGGGCCTCGACTTGGAGACCGTGCGCCTCGAGGTCGAGAAACAGGTGGGCACCGGCCCGGACCAGAAACTGGCCGGCAACATCCCGTACACACCGCGCGTCAAGAAAGTGCTCGAGCTTTCCAAGAAGGAAGCCAAGGCGCTGCACCACACCTACGTCGGCACCGAGCACATCCTGCTGGGCCTGCTGCGGGAGGGCGAGGGCGTCGCGGCACGCGTGCTGAAGACTCTCGACATCGACATCGACCTTTGCCGGCAGGAAATCCTGCACGAGCTGGATCCGAACTTCGAGGGCGACGATGGCGGCGACGGCGTCACCGCTGGCATGGAGGAAGAGGAGTCCCGCGGCAACAAGAAACAGGTCAAGACACCGGCGCTCAAGGCGTTCGGCCGCGACCTCACCGAGATCGCCAAAAAAGGCGAGATGGACCCGGTCATCGGCCGCGCTGAAGAGATCGAGCGCGTCATCCAAGTGCTCTGCCGCCGCACCAAAAACAACCCGGTGCTGCTCGGCGAGGCCGGCGTCGGCAAGACAGCCATCGTCGAGGGCCTCGCACAGGAAGTCACCAAGGGCAACGTCCCGGAAATTTTGCGCGAAAAGCGCGTCATCACCCTCGACCTCGCGCTGATGGTCGCCGGCACCAAGTACCGCGGCCAGTTCGAAGAACGCATCAAGGCCGTGATGGACGAGATTCGCCGCGCGAAAAACATCATCCTGTTCATCGACGAGCTGCACACCATCGTCGGAGCCGGCTCCGCCGAGGGGACGATGGACGCTTCCAACATCATCAAGCCGGCCCTGAGCCGTGGCGAGATGCAGTGCGTCGGCGCCACCACCCTCAACGAGTACCGCAAATACATCGAGAAAGACGCCGCCCTGGAGCGCCGGTTCCAGTCCGTCAAGGTCGAGCCGCCCTCCATCGATGATACCATCGATATTCTCAAGGGCCTGCGACCGCGTTACGAGGATCACCACAAGATGGAACTGACCGATGCTGCCGTCATGGCCGCCGTCAGGCTTTCCGACCGCTACATCACCGGGCGTTTCCTGCCGGACAAGGCAATCGATATCATGGACGAAGCCGGTGCCCGCGCCCGCATCAAGGCCATGACCCGCCCGCCCGAGGTCAAAAACCTCGAGTTGGCGATCGAGGAAACCCGCATCAAAAAGGAGAAGGCCATCAAGGACCAGAAATTCGAGGAGGCCGCCTCGATGCGCGACGAGGAAAAGAAGGCCAAGGAGGAACTCGAGAACACGCTAGCCGAGTGGAAGAAAAACAACGAGGACGCCCGCGTCAAGGTCGATGAGGATGAAATCATGTACGTCGTGGCCAAGTGGACCGGCATCCCGCTAAAGCGCATGGAACAAGGCGAAGTGCAGAAGCTTCTCTCGATGGAAAAGGAAATTTCCAAGATCGTCGTTGGCCAAGCCTTGCCTGTCGAGACTCTCTGCAAGGCGTTGCGCCGCAGCCGTGCCGACCTTAAG
>JASLKI010000137.1 GCA_030747575.1 Verrucomicrobiota bacterium
GGTTCTCGAGAGCTTCGGCGGGCGGGCCACCGTGGCGCAGATTCAAGAGTCGCTGGTGCCAGATGTCATCGAGGAGGACTGGAAAAAATGGTGGGCCGACGCCAAGAAGGAAATGAAGAGCGACGGTCATTTCCAGTTGCCAGTCAAGAAAACCGAGCCGATTGTTTACCATGACGAGGAGCTTTCCCCGGCGAATAAACTGATGAGCAACATTCGCGACGCCAAGGGCTTGAAGGCGCAGTTGGCTGCTGCCACCGAGCTTTACAAGGGTATCGCCGACGTCGAAGACAAGGAGGCAGTGCTGACCGAGGTGTTGGAAATATTGAACATCGCGATCAAGAATCACCTGACGTTTAAGCCGTCCCTCGCCCTTGAGGCGATTTTGTTGCGTGATGCAATCTGCTCGCAATCCGGGATGCAACCGCAGGAAGGCGAGGCGACTGCCGCTGGCATTTTTGAAAAAGCCGATGACTTGGCCGTAGTGATCGAGGGGCTTTCCGCTGCCAAGCAGAAGCTCGCGCTTGAAGCTTTCCGGCAGGTTCATCCAGACACATGGATCGACACCTACCTGGAACTGATCAACAAGGCCGGCTTGAGGCTGGTGGGTGAGTTGGGGCAAATGCTCATCGATACCGGCCACTTCGACAAGTTCAAGGTCAACCTGGCTAAGCTCATCAGTCGACACGAGGCCAGCACCGACCTGATGCTGTGGCTGGGCAAAAATCGTTCCGATAGTTTCGCCGACATACTCGGCCCGGAAGTGTTTCGCGCCATGATGGCGGCCATCGAGAGGGATCGTTTTGAAGATCGGAAAACCAGCAAACTTGGAGATTTAATTCTTAGCGACCAAGAGTTGATCACCGACCTGATCGGCTCCGCTGATATTGAGCTGGTCGAGGATTTGGTGCGTGCCCTACAGGCGACCAACAGCTTTGACGACATGGACAAACGCTCGCTGCTGGGCCGCATCGTCAAGGCGTTCCCGTCCATTCAGCAGATGATTTCCGGCGAACAATCCAAGGAAGACAATGCCCTCATTGTTTCCTGGGCCAGCCTTGAGCGGCGAAAACTCGAGTACATGCAACTGGTCAAGGAGAAGATCCCGGCCAACTCGAAGGAAATCGCCATTGCCCGAAGCTACGGTGATCTGCGCGAAAACCACGAGTTCAAGGCAGCCAAGGAAATGCAGAAACTGCTGATGTCCCGCAAGGGTGAGTTGGAGGTCGACTTGACACGTGCCCGAGGCTCCGACTTCTCCGACGCAACGACCGACCAGGTTACCGTCGGTAACAAGGTCGGCGTGACGAACCTCAGCACAAACAAGCCGGAGACCTTCATCGTCCTTGGCGCTTGGGACGGCGATCCCGACAATCAAATCCTCAGTTACCTCACGCCTCTTGGGCAGGCATTTCTTGGCAAGAAACCGGGCGAGGAAGCTGAGTTTGAAGTTGATCACGAAGCCAAGCGCTACCGGATCGAATCCATCGAACAGCACACCGTCGCCGGGCCAAGCGTTGTCGCCGACGAGGAAGATGAAGCCGAGGCGCAACCCGCCGGGGCCGACGAGTAACTCAACCAATTTCCAACAGCCCCCGGCCCTCATGGCCGGGGCTTTTTTGTTTACAGCGCCCGCAACAAACGGTTGACGATGCCTTCCGCCGCCGAGCCGTAGCTGCCGCCGAAAATGTTGTAATGGTTGAGCGTGTGGTAAAGCCGATAGAGCAGCTTGCGCGTCGGGTAACCGGGATCGAGCGGCCACTCTGCCTCGTACGCCGACCAAAAATCATTCCCAAAACCACCGAACATTTCGGTCAACCCAAACTCCGCTTCACGGTCCCCGCAGTACGTTGCCGGGTCAAAAATCACAGGTTCGCCACACGGTCCGAACGCTATGTTGCCGTTCCACAAATCGCCGTGCAGCAGCGAAGGTCTAGGCTCGTAACCGGCGAAAAAACCATCGAGTTGGCCGAGCAAGTCGTTTGCGCCGTCGAGCCGTAGGGCGTTATGCTTGGCTAGGCGGCACTGAAACCCAAGCCGATGCTCGCGCAGGAACGCCACCCAGTCGTCGCCCGACGGGTTCGGCTGCGGCGTGCTGCCGATCGTGTTGTCGCGCCGCCAGCCAAAGTTCGGCTGCAGCAAGGCATGCAGTTTGGCCAAGCACCGGCCAAGCTCCGATTGCGAGCCACCATCGCCCAACTCGATGTGCTCGAGGACGAGATACGCCTGGCCGTTGCTGATGCCGTGGCAAACAGGGTGGGGGACGCGGATGGTTTCGGTGGCGGCGATATCTCGCAGGCCGTCGACCTCGGCCTCGAACATTTCCAGTTCGTCAGCGCGGTTGAGCTTGGCGAAAAACGGACCGCCATTGCCGTCGAGCCGGTACGCCTCATTGATGCATCCGCCGCCGACCGGCCGTACATCGCTCAGGCGAAACGCCATCCCGGTGGCTGCGGAAATTTGCTCAACGATCTCGTCCCACATGGGCGGTTAATCGGCGACTTGGCTGCGAATGTGTTCGAGCAAACTGGCGCAGCCGTCCTCGAGCAGGTCGAGTACTGTCTCGAATCCCTTCGGCCCGCCGTAGTAGGGGTCGGGCACTTCGGTCGCGGTTGACCCGGTGACAAAGTCGCAAAACGGCCGCACTTCCGCCGGCCACTCCCCAGCCGGTGCCATGTTCCGGACATTCACCAGGTTTTCGTCGTCCATCGTCAAAATCATGTCGAACGAACGGTAGTCGTCATTGCAGATCTGCCGCGCCTGGCCGCCGGTGTTGATGCTGCGATTGGCCGCCGCCGCGTGCATCCGTTTATCGGGCGGGTCGCCGGTGTGAAACGCAATCGTGCCGGCTGAGTCGCACTCGATCCGCTCGGCCAAGCCCTCGGCCCGGATCAAGTGGCGCATCACAGCCTCACCGGCGGGGGAGCGGCAAATGTTCCCCATGCAAACAAACAACAACCTGTACGGACGCATAGCCGGGAGCCTACCGACCTGCTTGGCCAAGGGCAATCCGGCGCTTGCCAAGCTTGAACACGGGAAGCCAAGCGGCTAAAAAAAGCGCATGAACCGTCGAACTTTTTTGGAAGCCAGCGCGGCTGGTTTGGCTTACTCGTCGATCGCCTCGACCGCCGCTGATATCGCCAGCGGCCCGACCAAGCGCGTGGCGCTGATCGGCACAGGTTGGTATGGCAAGGTGGATTTGCTCCGCCTCATCCAGGTCGCTCCCGTCGAGGTGATTGCGTTGGCCGACGTGGACAGCACAATGCTTTCCGGCGCAGCCGATATTGTGGCCAAGCGGCAAAAATCCGGCAAACGCCCCAAGACCTACGGCGATTACCGAACGCTGCTCAAGGAAAACAAACTCGACCTCGTGCTCATCGGCACACCGGATCATTGGCACGCGTTGCCGATGATCGCCGCCGTCAAGGCCGGCTGCGATGTGTACGTGCAAAAGCCGACGAGCATCGACGTCGTCGAAAGCCAGGCGATGCTCGCTGCTGCCCGCAAATACAATCGCGTCGTGCAAGTGGGCACGCAGCGCCGCAGCACGCCGCACCTCATGGAGGCCCGCGAGCAGATCGTCGCAAAGGGGCTGCTTGGCAACGTTGCCCACGCCGAAGTTTGCTGCTACTACCACATGCGCAACCGGAGCAACCCGGCCGACAGCCAGCCGCCGGCGAATCTCGACTACGACATGTGGAGCGGCCCAGCACCGCGGCGACCTTACAGCGAACTTTGCCATCCGCGCACCTGGCGGGCGTTCACCGAGTACAGCAACGGCATTGTCGGCGACATGTGCGTGCACATGCTCGACACAGTCCGCTGGATGCTCGACCTCGGCTGGCCAAACAGCATCGTGTCGCAGGGTGGCATTCTCGTCGACAAACAGGCCAAGGCCAACACCACCGACACGCAGACAGCATGCTTCGACTTCGACGACCTGCAGGTCGTCTGGCAACACCGCGCCTGGGGCCACGCGCCCGACCCGGACTACCCGTGGGCGGCGTTCCTCTATGGCGACAAGGGCACGCTGAAATTGAGCGTGAACAGCTACGACTTCATCCCGCGTGGCGGCGGAGCCAAGCCGGTACATCGCGATGTCAATATGGAACTCGAGGAATACCCCGAGGACAAAACCGAGAAGGCGCTTGAGCGGCACGTCGCTCCGGCGGTGCGGGTGCACATGATTGATTTCCTCAATGCTGTGGCCAAGCGCAGCCGCCCCGTTGCCGACATCGAGCAGGGCCACATCTCCACCGTCAGTTGCATCCTGGCCAACCTCTCACAGCGGCTGGGCGGGCGGGCGTTGCGCTGGGACGCAAAGACACACACCGTCATTGACGACCCCGAGGCCAACAAACTGCTCAACCGCCCCTATCGCGCCCCGTGGATTCACCCCACGCCGGAAACCGTTTGATGCCGGCCAAGCGCTTGGGTAAAGGGGTTATTCGCCGGTGAGCTTTATGCACTGGAGACTTTTCTGGTCTCGGACGAAGAGTTGGCCGTCGGCGTAGGCGGGGAAACTCCAGGTTTTGCCACAGACCTGCATTCGGTCCAGCTCCTCGTATTCCTTCGGGTTTATTTTGAGCAGTACCAGTTCACCCATTTGGGCGAGCACGAGCATTCGTTTGCCGTCGGTCAGCGTCGAGGCGTAAAACTTGCCGAAGCCGCTTTCCTCCCAGTTCAGTTTTCCCGTGGCGGTGTCAACACAGATGAACCGATCCTTCTCGGCGAAGCTGTACAGACTGCCGCCCACGACGATCGGCGTGGCGAGGTTGATTTTAAGCTTGGGAGCGTTCCATTTTCGGTTGGCTTTGCCATTACTGCCGGTGCCGCTCATACAGAGCATGCCCTCGGAATGGGAGGCGGTGATTACGCTGTTACCGGCGGCGATCGGCGTGACGACATTGCGAAAGTAGAGTGTGGGAACGGGGTGGCTCCAGAGCAGTTCGCCGTTTTCAATATCGACGCTGAGAATCTTCTCGGTGGCGAGCGTGACGAATTGCCTCTTCCCGGCAAGCGTCATGATCAAAGGGCTGGAGAAGCTCGCTAGGTCGTCCTGTGATTTCCAGACGACTTTGCCGCTTAATTTGTCGAAACAAACCACGCCGGTTCCGGGGACGCCACCGACCTGGCAAATGAGGCGATCTCCTTCGACCAGCGGTGTACCGCTGTAGCCCCGGCGCGCTGCCGCGGCTTCATTTTGGCTTTTGTTCTTGATCCACTTGACCTTGAATTTTTTCTGATAGTCGACGCCCCAGAGCGTGGAGCCGTCCTTAATACTTAGGCAACTGAGTTCGCCTCGGCAGGTCTGCACGTAGATCCGGTCGCCGTCGAAGAGCGGGGTGCAACGTGGGCCTGCGCCGAAGCGATCCTCGTAGGTTTCGCCGAACGCCTTTTCCCAAAGTAGCTTGCCAGTGCGTTTGTCGAGCAGGCGTAGCGTCTCAAAGCCATCCTTTTCCTCAGCGATTGCGAGCCGAACGCCCTGTGTCACAGGCGCGGAATGGCCGGGGCCAACATCGATGCGCCAGACGACCTTGGGGGAATCGCCCAGTCTTGCGGGGAGCCGATCGCCCTTCGCTACCTGGGCATTCGAGGTGGGGCCGCGCCATTGCGGCCAGTCGCCAGCCTGAGTCCACACGGTGCAGAAGGCAAAAGCAAATGCAGCAATGAATTGGGGGGCGGGAAAATGTTTTTGCGGGTTTAATTTGCTCATGAGTCAGCCAGATGGCGGTAAACTAGGCGGTGGGACTCCCGTTCGCAATGTTTTCCTTTTGCCTTGTAATTTGAATGGCGCAGGCCCAATTTCTGTCAGACCGGTTGGATGATGTTGCCAAGGAGATGCCACCCCCGGAGTGTGATTGGCCAAGCGCTCATGTTAGTGCTGGTGCTAGGCTTGGCTCAATCCACCTTGGCCGACAGGGTCGCCTACCAGTCATCTGTATACCCCACATTTGCCGATTGGAAGAGTGCCTGCACCGATCTGCCGGCCAACCGCACCCTACTTCGCCAAGCGGCAACGACTAAACTTGAGACTGCGTTGCCCGATTTTGAGGAGGTGGCCAAGGCGTTACTGGCGGCGTTCGAGTCCTTCAAGACCGGTTCGATGGAATCCGCTGCGAACTGGGTCGGCGCCAAGCCAAAGGTGACCGAGTTTTTCAACACCAACCGCGCCTATTTTCTGAATCCGCCAATTCCGTTTCAGCCGTTCGCTCAAAAGCTGCAGGTGCCGGCCGGCAGCGAGGTGATCTATCACGGCGATTTTCACGGCGACATTCACTCATTCATCGCCATGCTCGCTTCGCTTAACCAAGCCGGCACGCTCGACGGCTTCCGCTTGGCCAAGCCTAACAGCTACATGGTGTTCCTCGGCGATTACACGGATCGTGGCAACTACGGCATCGAGGTGCTCTACACGCTGCTGCGGCTCAAGCTCGCCAACCCGGAACATGTGTTCATGGCGCGCGGCAATCACGAGGACGTGCAGATGATCTCGACCTACGGCTTCCTTGCCGAGTGCCAGAAAAAATACGCCACAAAGTTTAAACCGGCGCTGATCGGCCGGTTGTACGATTTTTTCCCGGTTGTGATTTACGTCGGCAGCGGCACGGATTTTATCCAGTGCAACCACGGCGGCATGGAGCCGGGATACCTGCCAGGCGCGTTGCTCGATACCAAGCCGGCGGTGGCGTATCAACTGCTCGGCCAAGTGACCGGCGGCACGTTCCTGGCGAAGCACCCGGGGTTGCTGCAATCGGCGGATCCTTTGCGACAGTCCTTTTTGAAATCCAAGATTCTTGACCACACGCCGCTCGCACCGATGTCGCCTCTGATTAACGGCTTCATGTGGAACGACTTCACCGTGTTCGCCAGCGAGCCGGGGCTCGGCTACATGGACGGGCGCGGATTCGTGTACGGCAAGTCTGGCACTCGAATCGTGCTCGACGCCTCCGCTGGTGCGAAGGCCAGGGTGCGCGGTGTGTTTCGGGCGCACCAACACTCCTCCGCGGTCAACCCGATGATGCGCCGCTTGGTCGCCGGCAACGGACTGTTTCGCCATTGGCACGAACACGACAGCCTAGCCAAGGCCGACGCCACGGCGGCGGTCCTGCGTGGCAAATGCAAGCTCGAGCACAACGCTACTCGGCCGCTGAAGGACGGCTCCGTGTGGACCTTCAACGTTGCCCCGGACAGCTACTACGGCCGAGGCAACAGTTACAAGTTCGACACGTACGGTGTGCTGTCCACCGGCGAGGCGTTCGCCGACTGGAAGCTGCGAGTGGTCTACCAAATTGTTCCCGCGCTGAAACCCCTCCCGGCAGGCCAATGAGCGATTTGCGATACCAGTTTGAAGTGTTCGAGGGGCCACTGGATCTGTTGCTGCACCTCGTCCGCAAGGAAGAGGTCGATATCTACGAGGTGGACATGGTCAGGCTGGCCAACCAGTTCTGCGAATATATCGACCTGATGAAGCAGTTCGACCTCGAGCTGGCCGGCGAGTTTATCGTCATGGCCTCCACGCTGATGTACATCAAGAGCAAGGAACTGCTCCCGGTTGATTTGCAGGTGCTTTCCGAGGAGGACGAGGAGGAGGACCCGCGTTGGGATCTGATCCGCCAGCTCGTCGAGTACAAGAAATTCAAGGATGCGGCTGATGACTTCCGGCGGATGGCTTGGGAGCGGGAACAGAGTTTCGAGCGGCAGGGAGCCAAGCCGAAAGTGCCGCCGCTGCCGCCGCAAGCGGCGAGAGAAGCGTCCATTTTCGACCTCATTGGCGCCGTGAACCAGGTGCTCAAGCGGTTTGATGAAACGGAAAAACAACGTGCCGCCAACAGAGGGGAGATCGTTGCCGACCAATGGAGCGTCACTGAGAAGATCGCCCTCATTCTGGAAATTCTTGAGAAACGCGAATCGATCCGGTTCATCGAGTTGTTTGAATCGGCCGGAAGCCGGTTTGAGGTCATCGCGACCTTTCTTGCCGTGCTCGAGCTGGCCAAGCTCAGGCAGTTGATCGCCATTCAGGGGGAACGCTTCGGGGAAATCGAGCTGGCCAAGCGTCCGCCGGAGGAGAAATCCGAAAGCGGCGAAACTGCCGAGCCGGAGTCGGTCGGGTTTACCGCAGGGCATTCGGAGGTTGATACCACTGAAGCGACGAGGGAAGGCAAACCCACCGTGGCCAAGACGGCCAGTCTGGAGGTTGAGACCGACCCAAGCGAGGCACTGACCATGGAGGTTGGCGAACTGGCACACAAGGCGAACGAGCCGTTGACCTTCGCTCCGCCGGACCAGATGGAGGAGGAGCCTTACGACGATCCCAACCTCCGCGAGTTGCCGTTGGCCACCGACACCGGTCTTGGCCAAGCCAAGCGCTTGGCTAAGCGCAGCCGGCCCAAGCCGTGGACGGCCGAGCTCGACCTCGACTTCCCCACGAAGGATAGCGTCATCGCCTCGGCGATCCTGTTGGTGGTGACGGTACTCCTATGCTGGGTGGTGTTTTAGCAGCACTTCGATGATGGGCTTGGCCTTGCCCATCAGTTCCGATGCCACTACTTTCCTCGCCCATGTTCCGGCTGAAGTGTCTCGCTGATTTGGGCGTCCCTGGCGTCTTGTTGATTGCCGTCTGGCTGTCGCTTGGCTTGATTGCCGGCGTGATCGCTCAGGACGGGAAGCCGTACGGCTTGGCCAAGCGCGAGCGCTGGGAAAACACCCGCCTCGTCGGCACGCCCGAGCCGCCGTTGCCGTTCACGGTCGAGCCGGTGTACAAAAGCCAAGCTTGGCATGCGCCGATATTCATCGCCCCCGAGCCGGGCAGCGACCGGATGTTCGCGTTGCTGCACGAGTCGAGCGGGAAGCCAGCCGAGTTGGTCACGTTCCGCGATGAGCCGAAGGTGGCGGAGCGAACCCAGGCAATCGAGTTGCGTGGGCGCATTGCTTACTCGTTCTGTTTCGATCCCGATTACGCGAACAACGGTCAGCTTTACCTGTTCAGCAATCTGCGAATGGACAAGTTCGATGGCAGTAAGGCGAATCGGATTTCACGGTTCGTCGTCCAGCGTGGACCGGAGTGGGTGGTCGATCCCGCAAGTGAGCACGTCATCCTCGAGTGGCGGTCCGGCGGGCACGACGGCGGTGGCATCGCGTTCGGACACGACGGTATGCTCTATATTTCAACCGGGGATGGCACGAGCGACTCGGACAAATGGTTGTCTGGCCAGACACTAGATGACCTTCTCGGCAGCGTGCTGCGCATCGACATTCGCGACAGCACGCCGGAGAAGCCGTACGTCATCCCGCCTGACAATCCGTTCGTCGACCTGCCGAACGCGCGGCCGGAGTTGTTCGCCTACGGCCTGCGCAATCCGTGGCGGCTTACCATTGACGCGCTGACTGGGCAGGTTTGGGTTGGCAACAACGGGCAGGATTTGTGGGAGACGGTACATCTGGTTCGGCCCGGCGAAAACTACGGCTGGAGTGTTTACGAGGGGAGCCACCCGTTTTACATCAACCGCAAGCTGGGGCCGCATCCGCTTACCTTGCCAACGGCCGAGCATCCGCACTCGGAGGCGCGCTCGATCACTGGCGGTGTGGTTTATTACGGTGCGAAGTGGCCGGATTTGCGCGGGCATTACATTTACGGCGACTACGAAACCGGCAAGATTTGGGGCATCAAGCACGATGGCGAGAAGGTCGTGTCGCATCGGGAACTGGCCGACACCTCGCTCGCGATCGCCGGGTTCGCGACGACGAACACCGGTGAGTTGCTGGTTGTCGACCACTCCAGCGGCTTTTACCGACTTATATCCCAGCCGAGAATAAGACAGTCGGCACCGTTCCCGACGAGGTTGAGCGAGACCGGCTTGTTCGCCGACACCGAGGCGCACGAAATGAAGCCCGGCGTGATTGGCTACTCGGTGATCGCCTCCGGCTGGAATGACGGTGCTTTGGTCAAGCGATGGATGGCGGTGCCCGGCGACGAGCGGATTGAATACGATCGAGGCGGCGCGTGGCAGTTCCCGAACGGCACGGCGCTGGTACAGACGCTCTCAGTCGAGCGGGAGGATCATCGCGGCTTGGCTGGGCCGTTCCGGGTGGAGACTCGGATCATGCTGCGCCAGCAGAACGAGTGGGTCGGCTACTCGTACCGATGGAACGAGGCACAAACCAACGCCGAGTTGGTCGGCCCCGCCGGGGCCAAGGCGATCTTTCGCGTGGCCAATGCCAAGTCGCCCGGACAGTTTCACCGGCAGGACTGGGTGTTCCCAAGCCGGGCCGACTGCATGGCCTGCCACAGCCGGGCGGGCAAGTATGTCCTCGGCATCACCGGTGCGAACATGAACCGCGAACACACCTACGGCGCGATCACGGACAGCCAAGTTCGGACGTTGTCGCATGTCGGGTTTTTCCGCAACGCCTCGGAAAGCCAGTCCCGCCGGAGCGGCGCACTGGTCGATCCGTACGATGCGAGTGCGGACTTGGAGCGTCGCGTGCGTTCGTATCTGCATATCAACTGCGCGTGTTGCCACATCCGATCCGGCGGCGGCAACTCGATGATGGAACTTGGCCTTGCCAACTCGCCGGGCAAAATGCACCTCATCGAAGCGCGGCCGCAGCACGACACATTCGGCATTGCTAACGCCATGCTCGTGGCACCCGGTGCACCGGGGGAGTCGGTGCTGTTACAGCGGGTGAACCGCCGGGGCCGGGGTCAGATGCCTCCGTTGGTCTCGGGCGCGGTCGATCATGCGGCGGTCGAGCTGTTTCGCGAGTGGATCAGCGGGATGAAGCCAAGCGCTGTGTTCGTGAAGAACTGGAAGATGGCAGACCTCGAGCCGGCGTTGAGTGAGCTGAGTGAAGTTCGTTCGTTGGCTGTTGGCAAGCGGGCGTACGACAAGGCCGGTTGCGCGCAGTGTCATCGCTTCGAGGGGAGCGGCGGCAGCGTTGGCGCGGACCTGACTGGCTTGGCCAAGCGTATGAATCCGCGCGAAGTTCTTGAGTCGATCCTCGAGCCGTCACGAACCATCGCCGAGGCGTACATGATGGAACAGTTCAGCATGAGTGACGGCGCCGTGCACCTTGGCCAAGTGCAGGAGGAGACTGATACCGTGGTGCGGTTGCAGAGTTTGTCAGCGACGTCGGCACCGCTCACCCTGGCCAAGGCACTGATCGAGAGCCGAAAAAAACTGAACCTCTCCAACATGCCGCCCGGCATGGTGAATACACTCACAAAGAAACAGATCCTCGACCTCGTGGCCTACTTGCTGAAGTGATTTTTAAAGCTGAGTCGGTCAATTGCCATTGATCGTTAAGACTTGATCTTCGGATCCGCGAGTTGGGGAAATTTTTGGAGTACCGGCTTGGGAACGACGTAGGGCCAGCCTTCGTTTTGCTGGCGCGGACCGGGTGTGGTGCGGCCGTTGCGGAAGGCTTTGGCGAGGTCGGCGGCGAGTTCTTTTACCTTGTCCGGATATTTGGCTTGGAGGTTTTTGGATTCCTTGGGGTCACTGGCGAGGTCGTAAAGCTGCAGCATCGGCAGATTTTGCTTCGCGGCCTCGGCCTCGCGCGGAGGGCTCCAGCCGCCGGAACCTCTGCACAGTAGCAGCTTCCACTGGCCCTTGCGGATAGCAAAGTGACCGCTCCCCGAGTGATGAATCACGACGTCATGTAGCGGCTTCTCCATCTTTCCCCCGCGCAACACCGGCAGCAGGTTCACGCTGTCCTCGGCGGTATCGGCGGAGAGTTCGGTGTCGAGAATGCCGGCGCAGCTGGCCATGATGTCGGTGAGCACGATGGTCTCTTCGCTGCGTGTGCCCGGCTTGATGCGCCCGGGCCAGCGCACGATGAACGGCACGCGATGACCGCCCTCGTAGGCATCGGCCTTCCAGCCGCGCCAGTTGGCATTGAGATGGACGTCCGCGGCATCGAGCTGCGTGAAGTTCGCCTTGGGCGAGGTGCCGTTGTCGCACGTGAAGAATACCACCGTGTTGTCCGCCTGGCCGGTTTCATCCAGCGCCTTCATGATTTCGCCCACGGCCCAGTCGGATTCGACGAGAAAATCGGCGTAGGGGCTGATGCCGGTGATGCCCTTGAACTTGCCGCCCGGCGCGATGGGCGTGTGCGGCGAAGGCATCGGGAAATAGAGGAAGAACGGCTGCTCCTTTGTTTTGCGGCCACGCACGTATTCCGCGCAGCGCTTTCCGTACTCGAGCAATACAGCTGAGAAATCCCAGTCCGCCACCGCCGGCCCGGCGGAAACGCCGACCATCGTGCCTTGTTTCATCTGTGCAGTGGGGTTGCCAATGAGGAGCTCGTTTTCACGCCACGCGTAGGGCGGCCAGTTTGGCACGTCATCCCCAAAGTAGTAGTCGAAGCCGTGGCTGTTCGGCCCGCCATTGATGGGTTTGGTGAAATCTATCTCGTCGATTTTTTGGGTGACGCTGCCGCCCTTCTTCGGCCAATGCCAACCAAGATGCCATTTGCCAATCATGCACGTGGCGTAGCCTTGCTCGCGAAACATTTCCGGCAACGTAAGGCGGGCATCGGCGATGAGCGGGCGCTCCCATTTCCCCACGATGCCGCGCTTGAGACGGCTCCGCCAATTGTACCGTCCCGTCAGCAACCCGTAACGCGTGGGCGAGCACACGCCGGACGTGGAGTGCGCGTCCATGAAACTCATCCCCTCGTTAGCGAGTCGGTCAATCGCTGGCGTCTTAATGCCCATTTTCGGATTGAAAGCGGAAACGGAGTCGATGCCCATGTCATCGCCCAGAATGACGATGACATTCGGTTGTAGGGCGGCTGCGGTTCGTAAAGTCCCGATTAGAACAGTCGCCATGATGGCTAGTGTGATAGTGTGTTTCATGGTCGTTCGATGTTGATGGTTCGTCCCGGCAATGAGGGGGAGTGAATTTCGTGGATCGTTCCGTCTCTGCTTTCGACGACGAACACGCCGCCGATCCTCGCGTTAATTTCTGTCCTGTCGCCCGACTTCACCACGGTTGGCCGGCGGCTTCGTTGGCCGCGCGGGGTGATGGCGTACACCTTGATTTCGGTGTCGGTTTTGTTGGCGATGAGCAGCGGTGCGGGTAGTCGGCCGCGGTTGGGGTTGGAATGCACGGCGGGCACCATCTGCAACGGCCGACGCGGATGGGTTTTTAGCAAGCGCGAGGTGAGCGATTCCACCAAAGCCTCTGTCGCGGTGTCGATGACGTTCGCCGTCTCGGAATGGTTTTGGCGGTGGTCGTACAATTCGCGCGCCGTCACTTTGCCCGTGCCGAACTCGCGCCATTCCACAAACCGATGCGTCACCGTGCGCATGGCGTAGCCCATGTATTCGGTGCCGTCGTGGTTGCGATAGTATTGGCTGTGTGCTACGCGGTCGATTTTTGCGGCGGGATTTTTCAGCAGCGGCAACAGGCTCGTGCCCTGCACGAAATCCGGCATGGGGATACCCGCCATGTCGCAGAGTGTCGGGAAAATATCCAGCAACTCCACCGGCGTGTCGGTTGATTGGCCGGCGGTTTTCATCCCGGGCGCGGCGATGATGAACGGCACGCGCGTGTCGATTTCGTAATTGGTCATCTTGCCCCAGCCATTGTACTCGCCGAGTTTCCAACCGTGGTCGCTCCACAGGACAATGATGGTATTGTCGGCGAGACCCGCGTCATCGAGCGCCGTCAGCAGTCGGCCAAGCTGCGCATCAACATACGACACGCTTGCGTAATAGGCATGCATGAGGCGGCGCGCCACTGCGTCGGATACGCGTTGCTCGTCCCACGGCTTTGGGAAGTCGATGAAATCCATGTAATGCGTCAACTCGTAGCTGGTGGAGAGCGCGTACGGCGGCGTGTTCGGCGTCACCTCGCCGTCGATGATGACCGGCAGCGTTTTCGGGTCATAAAGATCCCAGTATTTTTTTGGCGAAATCCAGGCCAAGTGCGGCCGAATGAATCCCAGCGCAAGGAAGAACGGTTTCTCCGCTTGGCCAAGCCGCCGCAGGTCTTTGATGGCCATGTTTGTACGTGCGCCGTCCACCAGTTGGTGATCGTCAATCACCGGTGCGGCGGTGGCCGGGCCACGCAGATTGTTCTTTCGCCAGTCGTTGTCGGGCAGCTTGGCCTGCACCTCGCGGATACGCGCCTGCCAGCCCTTGGCATAACCCCGTTGGAATTGAATGGGCCGGATTGGCTCACTCCACGACTGCGGATCGGGTGTCGGGTTATGATAAATCTTCCCGTGCCCCACCGCCGTGTAGCCGTGCCGGCGCAGCCACTGCGGTAGCGTCACCACGTTGGGCTTGGCCTCGCGGAAATGAATCGGCAGCGTCCACACCCCCAGCGTGTCCGGTCGCAGCCCGGTCATCAGACTTGCTCGTGAGGGATTGCAGACGGCCACCTGGCAATGCGCCTGGGCAAATCGAACCCCGCGTTTGGCCAAGCGGTCGAGGTTTGGCGTTATCGCATGGCCGTCCCCATAGCAACCGATCGACGGCCGCAAATCATCCACCGCGATGAAGAGGATATTGGGCTTGGTCATCGCCGTAACGGCGACGGCTGATAAGACCACTACGAGTAGAGAGGGGGTGGTTCGGTTCATTTTTCTGCAATGCAATCCAGCATCAACCCAACACGGCTTTCACCACCTTGCCATGGACGTCGGTGAGGCGGAAGTACCGGCCTTGATGGCGGTATGTGAGGCGTTCGTGGTCGATGCCGAGCTGGTGCATGATGGTGGCTTGCAGATCGTGAACGTGTACCGGGTTTTCAGTGACGTTGACGCTGTAGTCGTCGGTCTCGCCGTAAGTCATGCCGCCGCGCACGCCGCCGCCCGCCATCCAGTAGGTGAAGCAGTTCGGGTGATGGTCACGTCCGTATACCTCTTGGGTCAGATTGCCCTGGCAATAAACGGTGCGGCCGAACTCGCCGCCCCAAATGACGAGCGTGTCGTCGAGCATGCCGCGCTGCTTGAGGTCGAGCAGTAGCGCGGCGGTGGGGCGATCGGTGTCGCGGCACTGGGCCGGCACCTGTTTGGGGGCGTTGTTGTGGGCGTCCCAGCCGCGATGGTAAAGCTGGATGAAGCGCACGCCACGCTCGGCCAGGCGGCGTGCGAGCAGGCAGTTGTAGGCGTATTTGCCCACCTTCGTGGCGTCGGGGCCGTATTGGTCGAGGATGTGCTGCGGTTCGCGCTGGACGTCGATCAGTTCCGGCACGCTCATCTGCATCCGGAACGCAAGTTCGTACTGCGCGATGCGAGTGGCGATGGCGGGATCGTTGAAGCGGCTGGCTTGCTTTTGATTGAGCTTGTTCAGCGAATCAAGCATCCGACGACGCTGACTGCGCGTGACACCGGTCGGGTTGTAAAGGTCGAGAATAGGGTCGCCTTGGGCACGAAATTTTACGCCCTGAAATCGGCCCGGCAAAAAGCCCGCACCCCACAGTCGGTCATACAACGGCTGGCCGGCCTTGGCGCGTCCGTTGGAGGTTAGCGCCACGAAAGACGGGAGATTGGCGTTCGCGCTGCCGAGCCCGTAGCTCACCCAGGCACCCATACTCGGTCGACCGGGAATGACCGAACCGGTCTGGAACATCATCGCGGCTGGGTCGTGGTTGATCGCCTCGGTGTGCATGCTCTTGATGATGCACACGTCGTCGATGCACTTGGCCAAGTGTGGCAACGCATGGCTCAGCCACGTTCCAGCTTGGCCATGCTGCGCAAACTTCAGCGTACTGGGCGCGCATGGAAACGACTTTTGTCCGGAGGTCATCGTGGTTTTGCGTTCTGCCGGGTAAATGGATTCGGGCACCTCCTCGCCGAAGCGCTTGGCCAAGTTTGGCTTGTGGTCGAACAGGTCAAGCTGCGATGGGCCGCCAGATTGAAACAGATAAATTACCCGCTTGGCCTTGGGAGCGAAGTGGGTCAGGTCGGCCAATCCGGCGATGGCATTGCGGTTGGCCGCTTGGGCATTGAGCAACGAACCAAGCGCGATGCCGCCCAGCCCCAATGTACTGCGCCCGAGAAAAGCGCGGCGGGTGTATTGCATGTGCAGTTCGGTGAGAGGTTTCATGTCAGTTTTGCATGACGGCTTCGTCGAGGTTGAGGAGGGTGTTGGCCAAAAGCGTGTAGGCGGCCAGTTGGGCGGTGGGCTGTCTGGAGTCACGCGGCCTTTCACCCAGGGAGATGAGTCGCTTGGCTGCTTTGGGGTTCTTCTGGAAATCCTTCTGGTAAAACTGGAAATCGTTAATCAACAGATCGAGTTCCGCTTTGCGCGGATCGCGGCTAGTCACGCGCCGAAACGCTTCCGCTATGCGTTGGCGCGGCCCCTGGCCCTTCGGCTTCATCATCCGCTCGGCGAGGAACCGTGACGCTTCCACGAAAGTCTTGTTGTTCATCATCGTTAACGCCTGTAGCGGCGTGGTAGTGAGCTCGTTGCGGACGGTACAGAACTCACGGGCAGCGGCGTTGAAGGTCATCATTGTTGGCGGCGGCACTGTCCGACGCCAATAGGTATACATGCCGCGCCGGTAAAGTTTGTCGCCCTTGTCCTGTTTGTAGCTTGCGTTGGAGATACTACGCCAAATGCCCGGCGGCATGTACGGCTTCACCGATGGCCCGCCGATTTTTCCATTCAGCAAATCACTGGTAAACAGCGCCGCGTCGCGAATGGAGTATGGCGTGAGACGCTTGCGCGGTCCACGGGAAAGCAGTCGGTTTTCGGGATCCCGTTTCAGCAATGTGGACGATGCTGATGAACTTTGCCGGTAGGTGGCGCTAGTGACGATAAGCCTGTGCATCGCCTTTATGTCCCACCTATGTCGGATGAACTCCGTGGCCAGCCAATCGAGTAGTGCCGGGTGACTTGGTGACTCTCCCTGGACGCCGAAATTTTCGCTCGTTTTCACGAGTCCCACCCCGAAGTAACGCTGCCACATGCGGTTAAGTGTGACGCGCGCGGTGAGCGGATGCGCGGGATTGACCAGCCACCGTGCGAGGCCAAGGCGGTTGCGAGGCCATTGATCGTTCCACTGACCGAGCACCGGCGGCGTGGCCGGATGTAGCCGCTCTGACTTGTCCGGTTGGTCATACAGGCCGCGCTCGAGTCGATAGGTGTCGCGTGGCTTGGGCAACTCGTGCAGCACCATCACTGTGTTAGTAGCGCCCGGCTGTGGTCGCGGCACGGAGGTTTGTACAACCTTGATTTTCATCGGCTCTGGCACGACGAATTGCGCTTCCTTCACGGACAAGTCCGGCCAGCTTTTTGGCACAGGAATGAACGGTGGACTGTTGCCGTTGTTCGGTCCGAGGCCGGCTTCGTCAATGGCGTTGAAGAAGGCGAACAAGCGGTAAAAATCGTTCTGCGCGATCGGGTCGTATTTGTGGTCATGACAGCGCGCGCAATTGAGTGTGAGGCCGAGGAACATCGTGCCCATTGTCTCCACGCGATCGGCAACGTACTCGACAATCCACTCGTCCGGAATAGAGCCACCTTCGGAATTGATGCGGTGGTTGCGGTTGAATCCGGTGGCCACCTGGGTAAAAAAGTTGCGGTTCGGCAAGAGGTCGCCGGCCATCTGCTCGGTGATGAACCGGTCAAAGGGCATATTATCGTTGAGCGCCCGGATCAGCCAATCGCGCCACACCCACATGTAGCGCAGTCGGTCGTTTTGGTAGCCGTCGGTGTCGGCGTAGCGCGATGCCTCCATCCAGTCCAGCGCCATGTGTTCGCCGTAACGTGGCGAGTCGAGCAGGCTATCCACCGCCTTCGCGTAAGCCCCGGGCGATTGGTCGCCGAGGAAGGCGTCAAGTTCCGTGAGCGTGGGCGGAAGGCCGGTTAGGTCGAGAGTCACGCGACGAAGCAGGGTGGCCTTGCCGGCTTCCGGCGACGGAGCGAGCCCTTCGCGCTCAAGCCGCGCCAGCACGAAGTGGTCGATGCCGTTGCGCGACCAGTCGGCGTCCTGCACCTTTGCCAATCGCGGCCGCTTGGGCGGCACAAAAGCCCAGTGCCGGTCGTCGCTTGGCCAAGCGGCCCCGTCCCGGAGCCACTCGACCAGCTTGGCACGATCCGTGTCGCGCAGCGGGCGGTTGGAATCCACCGGCGGCATGCGTTCATCCGGATCGTCGCTTGTGAGCCGCCGCAGCATTTCGCCGTCGGCAATCACGCCAGCCTCGAGCGCCGCCGCTCGGTCATGCAGGCGCAGCTTGGCCTTGCGAACCTTGGCGTCGGGGCCGTGGCAATGGTAGCAGGCATCTGACAACACCGGTCGAACATCGCGGGCAAAGTCCAGTTCCACCCCCCGAGCCAAGTTGCCGAGGAGGAACGGAAGCAAAATGAAGAGCGCGCGCGCCATTTTCTAAATGCAGCTTGGTAGCAGGCGCGGCCGGATTTGTCATGCCAAGAATCGGGCTACGCCCCTGCAGATCGTTGCGTTCTCGGTTAAATATGAGTACAACGCCGTATGCGCTTTTTCATTCCACTGATGGCGTTTTGTGCCGTGGTGAGGGCCGAGCAGCCGAACATCCTCTGGATTACCGCCGAGGACATGAGCGCGACGCTTGGCTGTTATGGCGACGAGTACGCAACGACACCGAACATCGATCGCTTGGCTAAGCAGAGCGTGCGCTACACCAAGGCATTTGCCAGCGCGCCGGTTTGTTCGCCTTCGCGGTCGTGCCTGATTACCGGTTGTTATCCGCCCTCCCTCAGCACGCAGCAGATGCGCTCGGGATTTGCGATTCCAAAAAACATGCGTGGATTTCCGGCGCGGTTGCGGGCGCATGGGTTTTACACGAGCAACAACGTCAAGACCGATTACAACACCGGCAACTATGTGGACATCATCAAGCATTCGTGGGACGAAAGCAGCGCAACCGCACATTGGCGGAAGCGACCGGACAAGACGCAGCCGTTCTTCAGCATTTTTAACCTGATGACCTCGCATCAGAGCCGCACGATGGTGTGGCCTTACGAGCGGTTCCAAACTGAGGTGCAGAGAAAGCTATCGTCCAGTGAAATCCATGACCCGGCCAAGGTGTCGTTGCCGGCGTATTACCCAGACACGCCGCTCATCCGGCGCGAAATTGCCCGCTTTTACGATTGCGTCACCGCGATGGACAAGGAGGTTGGTGCCATCCTGCGGCAGCTTGAGGAGGACGGACTCGCAGGGAATACAATCGTCTTTTTCTACAGCGACCACGGCAGCGGCATGCCACGTCACAAACGCGCACTGCTCGACAGCGGAATGCACGTGCCGCTGATGACTCGCTTCCCCAAAAAATGGCAGCACCTCGCGCCCGGCAAACCTGGCACCACCACCGACCGCCTCGTGAGCTTTGTCGATTACGCCCCTACTGTACTGAGCCTCACTGGCATACCCATCCCCGAACACATGCAGGGCAAACCATTCCTCGGCGAAAAAGCCGCGGAAGCACGGCATTATGTTTACGGCCATCGCGATCGCGTCGATGAAGTGCGCGACCTCGCCCGCTCCGTACGCGATGGCCGCTACCTGTACATTCGCAACTATATGCCGCACCTCGGTTACAACCAGCCCACAGCCTGGCCTGACAACGGCGAAATCCGCCACGACTTTTACCGCTTGGCTAAGGGCGAAACGATGACTTCCGCCCAATGGCACTTCGCCGGCCCCACGCGGCCAGTCGAGGAACTTTATGACTGCCAAGTCGACCCGCAGAATCTGGACAATTTGGTTAAGTCCAAGAAGCGTCGAGAGATTTTGAACCGACTGCGTGCCGAGCATGTGCGCCATATCACGGCAACGGCCGATCTTGGCTTTTTGCCGGAGAGCGAAGCGTGGGAACTGTTCTCCAAGCAAACCGGCTGGGAACTTGGCCAAGCGGGCAGGGTGCCGTTGGCCGGCATCCACCAAGCCGCTGCCCAAGTCGGCATCGCAAGCGAGAGGGTGTTTTTGAAAAACCTGGATTCGGACAACCCGACCATTCGTTACTGGGGCGCGATTGGGCTGGCTGTGAGGCCGGAAATCTCCGGCATGGCCAAGCGCAAATTACGTCGAAAGATCAGTGATACATCATCGGCCGCGCGGATTGAGATCGCCAACGCCCTTGCGACTCACGGCGACATTCCGAACGCACTGCCAGCATTGATTGACTCAATACAACACGAAAATCTCATCGTCGTGACCCACGCCGCTCGGATCATCGAGTTGCTCGGGAAAAAGGCGTGCAGTGCAAAACATGCAATTGAAGAAGCCCTCAAACGCGCTGACAAAATCCGCCCGCCTGACACACCGGCGACTGTTGTCCTGCCCGGCGACAAGGATTTAGCTATGTTCGTGTCCTTTTCCTGTCGTGCTTTTTTAAACAGACTGGACGAGTAAACTAATGCTCCGGTTACTAAAAATAATCTCCGCAGGAGTTGCTTTTTTATTCGCTGAGAATCTCTTCGCAGCACTTCAACCCGCTAAGGTTTTCTCCAACAACATGGTGTTACAGCAGGAGGTGTCTGTACCGGTTTGGGGAATTGCTGATATCGGAGCCAATGTTGCCGTTGAGTTTGCGGGGCAACGTGTTGAGACGAAGACGGACAATGCCGGACGTTGGAAGTTGGAGTTTGAGCCATTAAGAGCGAGTGCAGAAGGACGCCCACTCTCAATTCGGAGCGGTAACGAAAGTCTGCTTTATAAAAATGTCGTAGTGGGGGAGGTGTGGTTTTCCGGTGGGCAATCGAATATGGAGTATAGTGCGGGCAGCATGGCCAAGCGATTGGTCAAGGGGAAGGCGTTGGTCGAAGCAGCGGATTATCCGGGCATCCGGTTTAGGGAAGTGAATGAGAAAAATATGCCAATGCCGCAGGAGGATTTGAAAGGCGGGAGTTGGTTCGTGTGCACGCCGAATTCGGTGAAGACTTTTTCAGCGGTTGGATTCATCTTCGCCCGAAGGTTGCATGACAAACTCAAAGTGCCGATTGGCATCATTGATTGCTCCTGGGGCGGCACGCCGATTGAGCCTTACATTCCTGTTGAGGCGTTTACCGGGCATCCCACCTTGGCTCGCCTAGCCAAGTTGTCGGAGACGAGGGACTATAAGGCTATCAAGGCCATGCGGGGCGGGACGTTTGTTCGCAGTGACGCTTGGCTCGCCGGGGCAATTTACAACGCTCGAATCGCTCCCGTTGTTCCGTATGCGATTCGCGGTGCCATTTGGTATCAAGCGGAGTCCAACTGTGGCACTGGTGAAGACCCGCGCGATTATGCGCACAAAATGCGGGCGCTCATTCAAGGCTGGCGAGATGCTTGGGGTCGTTCGGATTTGCCGTTTTATTATGTGCAGCTTCCCCAGTGGCGTAGCTACGCATGGACGTATGCCCGCGAGGAACAACGGCGTGCGATGGATGTGCCGAACACAGGTATGACGGTGACAATCGATTTGGATTTTAACAACGATATTCATCCGCCAAATAAAATCGATGTGGGGGAGCGCTTGGCCCTATGGCCTCTGGCCAAGGTTTACAGATATTCCACGCCTTATAGTGGACCGACATTTCGATCTGTGAAGCGTGGTGGGAATGTTATGTCTGTGATATTCAATAATGTGGATGGAGGACTGATTGTTGGCCAAGCGGGTATAGGTCAGGTGATAGAGATTAAAGGAGGTAAATTATTTGGATTTGAATTGGCCGATGAAGGAGGAGGATGGCATGCAGCAAATGCGCTTATTCGTGGTAACACGGTTGCCGTCAGTAGCGTTGAAGTGAGCGAGCCAAGGGCGGTTCGGTACGCTTGCCATCCACAAGCACCAGAAGATAAACAGTGGAATCTTTACAACGGAGCCAAACTTCCGGCCTCCCCTTTCTGCTCCGATTGGAGCCTGATGCCGTACGACCCCAAAGAAAACCCAATGCCGAAATAAAAAACGAGGAATGCTCGTTTCATAAAGATTGGTCAGTCCCTTGGCTCAGCGTTCGTTGATCGACTGGAACTTGAGATCGTCCGGGCCGTCATAAACGCCTCTTGGGCGGATGAGACGGTTGTCGGCCAGCTGCTCGAGCACATGTGCGGTCCAGCCGGAAGTGCGCGAGATTGCGAAGAGCGGCGTGAACAGGTCGGTCGGAAGCCCTAGTGAGTAGTAGACGGTGGCCGAGTAGAAATCGACGTTCGGGTAGAGGTTCTTTTCGCGAAGCATGATCTCGGCGATGCGCTCGCTCATGTCGAGCCATTTGGTTTCGCCGAGCTTGGCACCGAGTTGCTGGGCCATGCGCTGCAGGTGCGGTGCGCGCGGATCAAGCACCTTGTAGACGCGGTGGCCGATGCCCATGATTTTCTTTTTGTTCTTCAGGCAGTCGGCGACAAAGTCATCCACCTTGTCGAGGCTCCCAATTTCCTGCAGCATTTTGATCACGCCCTCGTTGGCACCGCCGTGCAGCGGGCCCTTAAGCGTGCCGATGGCGGAGGTGATGGCCGAGTACATGCCGCTGAGCGTGGCAATGGTGACGCGCGCCGAGAAGGTCGAGGCGTTCATGCCGTGGTCGGCGTGCAGGATGTAGCACATGTCGATAGTCTTTTCCTTTTCCTCAATAGGTTTTTTGCCATCGATGAGATAGAGAAAATTCGCCGCCTCGCCAAGGGACGGATCGGAATCAAGTAACGGCTTGTCCTGCCTGGCCAAGTGGAAGTAGGCCGTAATCACCGGTACCTGTGCGATCAGCTTAATGGCACGCTTGGCCTGCACTTCCATAGAATCCTGCTTCTCGGGCGGTTCGTAGCAGGCGAGGGCGGAAACCACGGTGCGAATGGCACGCATCGGTGAGGTCTCTTTGGGGAGTTGCCTGATGATGTCCACCACGCCGCCGGGCAGCTCTCGGGCAGCGGCCAGTTCAGTTTTCAGCGAGGCCAGCTCCTCTGCGTTCGGCAACTTGCCGCGATGCAGCAGATGCACGACCTCCTCGTAGGTCGCGTTGCCAGCCAACTCGTTGATGTTGTAGCCCCGGTAAATCAATTCACCGTCGAGTCCGCGCACGCTACTGAGTTTCGTGGTTGCGGCGACGACGCCTTCCAGGCCCTTCGCGGGTGCAGTTTTTTCTGTGTCACTCATTTTAAATTCTTTTAAGCGGTCACGCGCTGACGGTGTGATGATCGCATCGTTTGGGATACCATCCAGCCCGCCTTTCCGTTGCAGCTCGTCGATATCCTTCAAGCTGTAAACTTTTTTCATCTGTCCCGAGGTGATGTGAACCCCCTCCCGTGGGTCGGGAACCATATTGAGAACCGGTTTTCGGTGCAACGATTTTCTCGGTGGTCTCCCCGCTTGGCGAGGTTCTCATTTGCCCCTGTAAATACAGCGCGCGGTGCAGGTTTCGGCCACTTCCACCGCGGTTAACAGCGGCAAACTTGGCTTCAATCGTTCCCAAATCCACACGGCGACATTTTCACTCGTCGGGTTTTCGAGGCCGTCAATGTCGTTCAGATAACGGTGATCGAGTTGCTCCCAGAGCGGCTTGAACGCCGCCGAGATGTCGGCGTAATCGAGCACCCAACCCAGTTTTGGGTTGCAATCGCCCTCGACGACGATCTCCGCCGTAAAGCTGTGCCCGTGCAGTCGCCGGCATTTGTGATCCTCCGGCAGATGCGGCAGCAGGTGGGCGGATTCGAACTGAAATGTTTTTCTGAGTTCCATGATTCGGTTATGCGGTTTCGAGATCGGCCCAACGGATGAGTTCGCCCAGCGGCGGTCGTCCGTCGTGCCGCCAGGCCAGTGGCGGCCGCTGCATCTGGCCAAGCGGACAAATCCTCGGCACACCCCACCGGGCCAACGGTAGTGCCAAATCCCGCATGCGCGCCTCGCTCGCGGCCAGGCCGACGGTGGACACCGACTGGCGGATCGGCTCCAGCACGTGCAGCACCTCGTCGATGTGCTCGATCGGCTTGACGAATATGAACCGGTTTAGCGGCGAGGTCTGAAATTGCCTTTCATCCTCGTGCACTACCGTCCAGTCGGTCGAGTCCTCGCTCTCCCAAAGTGCCGCACCGGCGTTGTTGGCTGAGCGGATTTTGTAAAAGCGCCGGGCCGTTGAGATCGCCGCCGACTCCTTCGTCGATATCGGTCCGCGCGGCATGGTCTCGTTTCTCGCCTCGAGTTCCCCGGCGAGCATTTCGGCGAAGCGCGCCGGGTTTAGGCTGCCGTTTTCCTCCACGTAAATGACGTGCGGCGAAAGGCAGCCGTGCTGGTTCCACGCGACGATATCGTCGGCGGCATGCGAGATGACCGTCTGCGTGCCCATCACCTCGTTGGCCTGTTTTTCCACGTAGCCAAAACTGACACGGTGACCGTAGCCGGCCAGGCGCTTGGCCAAGGGTAGTCGCTGACGGATTGACTCCACCGTTTTGTCGCCGCCATTCACTGTCACGCAATCTGCCTCGGCGAACAATGCCGACTCGAGCGACTCGTTGCCGCCGTCCCATTCCGCGATCTCGAGCGCCGCCGCCATGCCCGGCTCAACGAAGTGCAGCGAGTGGCCAAACAGCCGCGGCAGCAGCGACTTGCCGGAGGCGCATTTGACGAATTGCGCTGATCGCAGCAGCAGCCCAAACGCGATCGACTGAAACACCGGCACCGGCAAATTACCCGGCGCAATGTGCGCGATCAGTTGCGGGCTGTTCACCATCGAGTATGTTCGGTTCGGCTGGCTGGCGAACGACTGCAGGCGCGTCGGATCGCCGAACTCTTGCGTCAACAGCATAAAAAACTTTTCCTGCGTCCAGTCGGCGAAACAGGCGTCTAGCCCGGCCGCGAGCACTTCACGCGGGAAGCCGGTCTCCTCCGGGTCGGCGTCGAGTGCTATTTGTCGCAGAGGATAATCGGGCGAACGCCACAGGTTGGCCACCTCGGCGAGCTTGAAAATGATCTGCTCATTGCCCAGCGTGGCGAGGTACTCGTTGCGGTTTCGGCGCAGCGTTTGGGACGCTTCGGTGATCAGCGAGTGCGTCGGCTGCGCGCCCGGTTTGTCGGCCAAAAAATAGTCCAGTGGTTGTTCAGGCATGGATCAAATTCATCAGCGAACAGCCTCGGGACTCGGACAGCTCGGCCCGGTTCAGCAGCTCGAAACCGTCGGCGTGCCGCCTGGCCAAGTCTTCGGTCTGGAGACTCAGCACCGAGCCGGCATTGGCCAGATCGACGACCTGTAACAGGCCGACTTGGTCTAGCTCAACATCTGCCAGAGTCTCAGGTGAGACGACGCGGGCGCGTGCCCAGGGCGGAAACCGAAACAGTCGGGGAGCGGTATTCGCTTGGCCCAGTTTGCCGTCATACGCCTGTGAACTCAATTCGCACATGCCGTATTCGCAAATGATCCGCCCGCTCGCGACACCGAGCTTGGTGGTTATGGCTTGGTGCAGCTTGGTCCGAGGCATCTCACGCGAGCGGCCCTTGTAGCCGCCGGTCTCCATCGCCGCCGAGCCGCTAGGTAGTTGGAAGTCCATCGCGTCGGCGTTCAGATGGTCGAGCAGATGCACAAACGAAAACGCGGTACCGAGAATTGTGACCGGTTCGTTTTGCGTGGTGCAGTCGTGCAGGAAATCGACTGCGGCTTGGCCGTCGATCCGCCATTGGCAGTCTGCGGCGAAACAATGTTCACGCTTGGCCAAGCGCTTGGCCACGCTGTCCATCATGTGCACCAGCGACGACTCCGGTGCTTGGGCAAGCTCCGGAAGCAGAAACAGCAGCCGGTTCGCCGACTCATCGACCAAGTGCCCGGCAAACCAAGGCCTAAGCGAAGCGTGATACACAGACAAGGTTTCCGCGCAGTGAAAGTGCCGGCTGCGATCGACTTGGGTCGTGCCGCTTGAACGGAACAGCGTCTCGCGATCGGCTTCCGGCAAGACGGTCAAGTCGAGCGCCTTGAAGGCGCGTGTCTGCACCGTCGGGATGTCGCGCCAATCACCGACCGTTTCCGGCGTGAGATTCTCCGCTTGGCAAAGATTGGCGAAAGCGGTGTTGTGCGCGAACTGAAACGCGAACAGGTCAAGGGCGAGTTCGCCGAAGCCGGCTGCGTGCGGATCATCGACGCACAGCTGAATAAAAGACCTCACCGCGTCACAGGCTTCGGTCAATGAAGTGAAATTTGTCATGCGGTTTTTTGTGGGCGCTTGCGCGTTATGGCTGGTTTTCCGCCACAGCCAAGGGCGGGGAAACTACGGTCAAGACGTTGCCTTGGCAACAAATGGTTTTGTCAGCGGGCGGAGCCTGTGGTTTGCTCTCGCCCATGAAGGGTTTCGTATTTTTTTTGGCAGTGGGGATGGTGCTGGCGGGTTGCGGCGGTGGAGACGGACCCCCGGCGGAACAGGCAGAAATGCCAACCTCAGCGTTGCCGGACAACATCACAATCACACCGGTTGCGGAGGTCGCACCATCAACAGGCGAAGTCGATGATCCAGGGAAACTAACACTCGGGAAGCCTCCCAAGAAGATTCAACCCGGGGCCAAGCCAACTCCCAAACCCAACCCCGAAACCAAGGCGCAAGGAGGCGAGGCTGTTGCCCCGAAAGAGCCGGTCACTGCCGCCAAGGTCGAGGGCGAAGCCAACTTGACGAAGGAAAACGGCCGGTACACCGCGGGGGGCTCGCCGTTTGAGGGGCAGTTTGTGGATCACCACGACAACGGGACCAAGTCGGTTGAAGGGCAATTCGTCAACGGCAAACAGCAGGGCATCTGGACGTTTTACCACGAGAATGGGAAGTTGTTTCGGACAGGAAAATACGTCGATGGACGGGCCGATGGTCAATGGTCGATTTGGCGCGACGACGGCAGCAAGTGGTCGGAGCAGGTCTACGCCAACGGCCAGTTGAACGGCGTCGAGACACGCTGGCACCCCAACGGCCAGAAGCAATCCGATGCCACTTGGGAGGGCGGCAAGACGATCGAGAAACAGGAATGGGACGAGCAGGGCGCGCCAAGGCAATAGCCGCGCTGCTGCTTGGCGGAAGGTGCACGGGTGGAGCCGAACCGGAGGTGCAGCAAACACGCAGAGGCGCGCGACTCGTGCAAAACGGCTCGGTGCTGAGCGAGGTGCTGGCGCAACCGGGAGCGACCGACAGTGTCTTTGACGTGCTCGCTGCAAGCGTTCGTAGTTTTTCACAGGGAGATCGAGTGGGGATCCTTGGTTTCGCCGGCGGCGGGGTGATCGCGCCACTGCGCGCGTTGGGTGGCGGGCATCGACTCAGCGGCGTGGATCTTGACCGTGCGGGCTACGAACTTTTTTGTGACTTCAGCGCCGGGTGGATGGGTGCAGTGCAGTTCGCGCAATCGGATGCCGTTGAGTGGTTGCACTCGCAGCACGGCAAGTTCGACTTACTGCTGGAGGATCTTTCCGTCGGCCGCAATGGCGACGTTTTCAAGCCGGATGTCTCAATCGATACTTTGCCGCGGTTGATCCAGTCGAAACTTAAACCGAGTGGTGTCACCATTTTTA